>JBNMOZ010000200.1:0-9340 GCA_051276005.1 Bradymonadia bacterium
CTTGCCGCGATCGCGCAGTTGGTTGGCGAACTCGACGATCAAGATGCCGTTCTTTGCGGAGAGACCGATTAGCATCACGATGCCGATCTGACTGTAGATATTGAGGCTGTCCCCCGCGAGCCATAGCCCCAGCAGCGCGCCGGCGAGGGCCATGGGCACGGTGAGCATGATGACGAACGGGTGAATGAAGCTCTCGAACTGAGCGGCGAGCACCAAGAAGACGATGCCCAGCGCCAGCACGAAGGTGAACACCAGGCTGTCGCCCGACTGGCGGAACTCGCGCGACTGGCCCTTGTAGTCGAAGACCGCCTCGGGCGGCAGCACCTCACGGGCGGTCTTGGTCAGCCACTCCAAGGCTTCGCCCAGCAACACACCCTCGCCCAGGTCGGCCTGCAGCGTGATGGCGCGGGTGCGGTTGAAGCGCTGCAGTTGTGGGGCATCGGCCAGCTCTTCATGGGTGATGATGCTCGCCAGCGGCACCAACACACCCGAGGTGGCCGATCGCACGTACACGCGCTCCAGATCGGCCACCGTCTGCTTCTGGTTCAGCTCGGCTTCGAGCATCACATCGTACTCTTCGCCGCGGCTCTCATACGTGGTGACGCGCCGCCCGCCGAAGAGCGTCTCGAGGGTGCGCCCGACCTCGCGATAGGGCACGCCCAGGTCGGCGGCGCGGTCGCGATCGACCTTCACGATGATCTGAGGCTTGGTCTCTTTGTAGTCGAAGTCGGGCCCCACCAGCCCCGGATAGGCCCGAATTTCAGTCATCAACCGGTCTCGCCACGCGGCCAGATCGGTATAGGTCGGGCCGCCGATGACGAAGTTGACGGGGCGCCCGCTCGACTGGCGGCCCAGGCCCTGGCGCATGAAGGCAAACGCCCGCAGCCCCGGGTGCTTCGCGATCTTGGCGCGCACGTCATTCATGATCTCGCCGCCGCTGCGGGTGCGGTCATTCCAGTGCTTGAGCAGCACGATGCCGAAGCCGCTGTTGACCACCGAGGTGTTGTTGAAGCTGCCCGGTACGCGCACCAGCACGCGGGTCGCCTCTTGGGTGGCGAGGAGGGTGAGCATGTCCTGCTCGACCTTCTCCATCCAGCGCGTCATGTAGCCGTAGCTGGCCCCCTCGGGGGCGACGGCCTTGACGAAGAAGGCGCCGCGATCTTCTTGGGGGGCGAACTCGCTGGGCACGCTGCGGCCGATGAGCACCGTGCCCACCAGGGCGGCGAGCGCGAGCAGCATCACCCAGCCCGCGCGATGCACGCTGAAGGCGAGCACGTGTCGATAGCCGCGGTCGATCGCGCCCACCATGCGGTCGACGCTCCGCGCCAAAAGGTTGGGCTCGGTCTTCTTGAGCAGCTTGCTGCAGAGCATGGGCGAGAGGGTCAGCGCGACCAGGCTCGAGCAGATGACGGCCGCACACAACGCCGCGGCGAACTCGACGAACAGCCGCCCGATGTTGCCATCCAAGAACGCCAAGGGCACGAAGACGGCGACGAGCACGACGGTGGTCGCGACCACGGCGAAGGCCACCTCGCGGGCGCCGTGGTAGGCCGCCAGCAGCGGCGGTTCGCCCTCTTCGATGCGGCGATAGATGTTCTCGACCACCACGATCGTGTCGTCGACGATCAGCCCGATCGCCAGCACCAGCGCGAGCAGCGTGAACAGGTTGACCGAGAAGCCCAGGGCGTACAGCGCGATGAACGACGCGACGAGCGCGATGGGCACGGTGAGCGCGGGCACGATCGTCGCCCGCCACGTGCCCAAGAAGGCGAAGATCACCCCCACCACCAGCAGGATCGAGACGCCCAGCGTGAACCACACCTCGCTGATCGCGCCCTCGATGAACACCGACGAGTCATAGCTTTGATGCAGGGTGGTGCCGGGCGGCAAGATCTTGCGCACCTCGACGCCCTCGAGCTGGCCGGCCTTGGCGACCGCGAGGGTGTTGGCGGTGGACTGCTTGACCAGCCCGATGCCCACCATCGGCTCGCCATTGCCGCGAAACCAGGTGCGGCGTGCGCGGGAGCCTTCCACGACGCGGGCCACGTCGCCCAGCCGCACCAGATCGCCGCCGGTGGTGCCGCGCGCCACGACCATGGCCGCGAAGTCGTCGGCGCTGACGTACGCCCGCTCCAGGCGCACGGTGAACTCGCGATCCACCGACTCGATGCGCCCGGCCGGCAGCTCGAGGTTCTCTCGGCGCAAGGTGGCTTCGACGTCGCTGACGGTCAAATTGCGCGCGGCGAGGCGCACCGGATCGAGCCAGACGCGCATCGCGTAGCGTCGCCCGCCGCCCACCACCACGCGAGCGACCCCGTCGAGGGTCGAGAACCGGTCGACCAAATAGCGCTCGGCGTAGTCGGTCAGCTCCCGCGTATCCATCACGGTGCTCGACAGGTTGAGCCACATGATCACGCTGGTGTTGCTGTCGATCTTGACGATCTCGGGGGGGTCGGCCTCTTCGGGCAGCTGGTCGATGACCCGGGCGACGCGATCGCGCACGTCGTTGGCCGCAGCGTCGATGTCGCGCCCGATGCCGAACTCGATCGTCACCGTCGACTTGCCGTCTTGCGAGGTGCTCGAGATGGTGTCGATGCCCTCGACGCCGGCGACCCGATCCTCGACCAGGCGCGTGATGCGCGACTCGATGACCTTGGCGCTCGCGCCGTCATACGTCGTCTCGACCGACACCACGGGCGGGTTGATGTCGGGGTACTCGCGCAGGGGCAGGTCCCAGAAAGCGATGCCGCCGATGACGAGCAAGAGCAGGCTGAAGACCGTCGCGAGGACGGGCCGCTTGACCGAGAGATCAGAGAGGATCATCGGGGCGCGCCCGAGGTCGGGCTGGCCGGTGCGGGCTCGATGATCTCGACGGGCGCGCCGGGACGTACGCGGTGTACGCCTTCGACGATGACCTGCGCGCCGGCGGGCACCCCCTTGATGATCTCTACAAAGCCCGGCACGCGGCGCCCGATCTCAACGGGCCGCAAGGCCGCCAGGCCGTCTTCGACGACGTAGACCCGATGGGTCGTGCCCTGGGGCGTCAGCGCGCCTTCGGGCAGGCTCGACGCGGTGGTCTGCCCGGTCTTGAGGCGCACCGTCATCAGAAGGCCCGGGCGCAATCGTCGGTCATCATTGGGAATACGGGCGCGCACCGTCACCGAGCGCGTCACGGGGTCGACGCGACTGGCGATGGCCACCACCACCCCGGTGAACGGCGTCTTCCAGGCCGCGGCATGCGCGATGATTGTCTGGCCGGCCTTGAGCGCGCCCAGGTTCACCGCGGGCACCGGGAAGTCGAGGTTGACCGTGTCGATGGCGTCGAGCGTGGCGACCACCGTGGTCGGGCTGACCAGGGCACCGGGGCTGACGCGGCGCAACCCGAGCACGCCCGAGAACGGCGCCACGATGTTTCGGTCGGCGAGGGCGGCCCCCACCGTACCCAGCTCGGCCCGGGCGGCCTGCATCAACGCGCGCTGCGCGTCGCGCTCCGAGTCGGTGGCCATGTCGGCCTTGGCCAGCCGCTTGACCCGCTTCCACTCGGCCTGTGCCTGCGACAGGCGCACGCGGATCTCGCGCTCCTGGGCAGTGGTCTGCGCCTTGTCGAGCTCGACCAGCAGCGTGCCCTTCTCGACCACCTGGCCGTCGGTGAAGTGCACCGCGGTGACGCGCGCGGTGACCGGCGCGGTGAGCGAGACGGCCTCGCGCGACTGCACCGTGCCCAGCGCCTCGACCACGTCTTCGAAGACCCGCGGCGTCATCGGCACGACCTGTACGGGCACGGCCTTGCTCTTGCCGCCCCTCTTGGCCTGCGCCGGCGAGCCGGTGACCAGCGCGCCCAGGACGGCGCAGCCGAGTAGGATCAGTCGCATCATGGGGTCGCCTCGGGAGGGTCGGTTTGTTGGGTGGGGTCAGCCTGCGCCGGCGGCTCAGCCTGCATCGGCGCGACCTCTGGCGCCGGGACGATCGGACTCAGGCCGAGCGGATCGAGCCCCAGCCCTTGTAAGACCGCGAGCCGCGCTCGATAGCGCTCCAACGTGCGCGCGATGACGTCAAGCTCGCCGCGTCGCAGCGTGTCTTCGGCCTCAACCAGCGCCAGCGCGGTCGCGCGCCCAGCCCGATACCGCGCGTGCACCTGCCGGCGGCTCTCGGTCGCCAGCGCTCGACGCTGCTGCGCTGTGACCAAGGTGGCCTCGACCGTCGACAGGTCGCGTCGCGCCTGCCGCATCAAGAAGTCGCTCTGTCGCTGCTGGGCCTCTGCCTGCCAATGCGCTTGATCAACCAGCAGCCTCTGATCGGCGTGTCGGGGCGTGCGGGTGGGATCGAAGATGAGCCAGCCGAGCGTCAAGAAGAGCGCGCCGGCAGTGTTCTGGCCGCTGAAGCCACCGTCGTTGGTCACGTTCCAGGTGCCGAGCATCGAGACCGTCGGCAAGAAGTCCATCCAGGCGTTCGCGACGGCCTGCTCGGCCGCCTCGGTGAGCAATCGCAGCGCCCGCAGATCGGGTCGCTCGGCGTCTACCATGAGCGCGTCGTCGGCGAGCGGGGCGGGCGAGATGGCCTGCGCGGTCTCGAGGTTGGCGACCTCGACCGGCGCGTCGGCCACCACCAGCAGGCCCAGCAAATCGCGCGCCGAGGCCTCGACGTTCGCGGCGCGGGTCACGTCTTCTTGCGCGGTCACCACGCGCAGCTGGGCGCGGGCCTCGTCGACGGCGAGCGCCTTGCCGACGGCGCGCCGAAGCTGCACCACCTCGAGGTTCTCGTTCGCTGAGTTCAAGCCGCGCTGGGCGGCTTTGCGCAGGCTCGTGCCCACCACCGCGGCGTACCAGGCGTCGGCGACGGCGAAGTCGAGCTGGTGCTGACTCCATTGCGCCTCGGCGCGCCAGGCCTTGACGCGCGTCTCGGCGGGGTCGATGCGGCCCAGGGCCGGGCCGTCGAACAGCTGCATCTCGAGCGCGGCCTGCCCGTTCACCGACGTGAGGCGCTGCACCCGGCGGTCGCCCACGATGATCTCGCGATCGTTGATGCGCCAGGTGCCGGTGGCCCGAATGGTCGGGTACAGCGCCGCCCACGCGGCGTCGACGGCGACCCGCGCGCGGGCGACTTGCAACAGCGCCAACTCGACCTGTTCGTTCTGTGCGCGAGCTTGCGTCAGCGCCGCTTCAAGCGACAGCGGCTCGGCGTGGGCCCCCCAAGCGGGGAGCAGGACGGCGATGAGAATGGATGCAACTTGGCCCATGCGCGGAAGGGTAGCGGGTCAAACAGATCTGGCAAGTTCGTGGTCGACTGCTGCGGCCTTGCGACTGGCCGAGAGGCTCACCAAGTCGCTTCGCTGCCCGCCATCGGGGTCGAAGACCGGACGCTCCATCTGCGCGTCGAAGGCGCGATAGACGACGCCCACCCCGCCCGACCCGGTCGTGCCCTGGATGGTGTAGCGTGCTGGCAACTCGTGATCGATGGGTTGCGCGCGGGGCAAGGCGGTGCCGGAGGGCGCCGCGGTCGCCGCGAAGGTCTCAGGTAGGTCGTCGTCGTCGTCCTGCCGCATTCTCTGTCGAGGTGTCGCATTCGTGCGCGGCGCACCATGGCCAAGGAGCACTGTATGGGCATCCTGACAAACCCCCAGACCCAGACCCGCGTCAGGTTGCTGCATCACACGCGGGTGGGGCGCAGCGAAACCTGCGACCTCACGATTCGACGGCAGTTCATCTCGACCGAGCACGCCAGCCTTCGGCATCAAGGTGGCCGCTGGACGATTCGCGATCTCAACAGCAGCAACGGCGTGACCGTCAACGGCGCCCCGGTGCCTGAGCGCGCCGATGCGCCGCTCGCCCTGGGTGACCGAATCGCGCTGGGGCAGGCGCAAGAGGTTTGGATCCTCGAAGACGATGGGCCGCCATGCGCGGTCGCCTTCGGTCCGCACGGCCTGCGGCGTGAGGCGGAGGATGAGGTGCTCTCGCTGCCCGATGATGCCCACGGTTGGGCGCGCATCGAGCGAGACAACGATCAGTGGTGCTGCGTCGATGGGCAAGGTCGGCGCACGGTGACCGATGGTGAGATTCTCGTCGTGCACGGTGAGCCCTGGCAGCTGAGCCTGCCAGATCCCGTCGCGCGCACGAAGCGCTGCAGTGTCGCGCTGCGCCGTCTCCCCGATCTGAGCCTGCGCATCCGCGTCGCGCAAGACAACGAGACCTTCGAGATCGCTTTCATGCATGGCGACCAGGCCATCGTGTTGCCCCACCGGGCCCATCACGAGCTGTTGGTGCGGCTGGCTGGATACCTGATCATCGATCGCGATCAGGGCAAGAGCGACGCGGCGGGTTGGCGTGATGTGGGGTTGGTCGCCCGCGAAGTCGGCCTCAGCCGGCAGACCTTCGATACCCACGTCAGTCGATTGCGACGGCAGGTTCATGGGCTGGGCATCATCGGCGGGCGGGGCATCATCGAGCGCTGGGATGGCAACGTGGGCAAGGCGCGTCTGTCACCGATCATGGTGAGCACGCAGCCGCTGGACTGAGCGAATTGCGGGTGCTGTCAGGCCCTGTCATGGCCAAGAACGCCAGATGAAGGCAGCATCGGCGTGGGTCCAACGAGTAGCGTTGACTGGGCCTTTGTCTCGTAAGCGCGGGGTGACGGGCTGATCCCGCGCCTACGAGGTCGCCATTCTCAGGCGGCATCGCCCGGCGGGTCTTGCGGCGCCGACGTCTTTACGGCGCCGAGCTTCAACATGCGCGCCAGCTCCGCGGGGTTGAGCTGCACATGCAGCAACGTGCCCTCGGCATCATAGGCCTCGGCGATCACCCGCCCGGCGCCGTGCACCTCGCCGATGAGGTGCCCCGCGGTGAAGGGCACGCGCAGCCAGACGGTCTGATGTCCCTCGCGCATGTGCTGCTCGATGATCGCACGCACCCGGGCGATGTCATCGAGATCGAAGGTCGAAATCTGCAGGGCGTCGGGATACTCGGCCGTGAGCGCGGCGCGGGCGGCGTCGTCGAGCTTGTCGATCTTGTTGAAGACCAGCAGCGACGGCGGCACCTCGGCGTCACGCTCGGCGAGCAACTCGGTGACGGTCTGCTGGGTCACTTCGAGCTGCTGGCCGCGCAGCGGATCGGCGGCATCCACCACGAAAAGCAGCAAGTCGGCCAGGCGCGTCTCTTCGAGGGTCGACCGAAACGAGGCGACGAGGGCGTGGGGCAGGGCTTCGATGAAGCCGACCGTGTCGACGATGAGCGTCTTGGGATCGGTCTCCGGTTCGATGGCGCGCACTGTCGATCCCAGGGTGGCGAAGAGCTGGTCGGCGACCAGCACGTCGTCGCCCGTCATCGCGCGCATCAGCGAAGACTTGCCAGCGTTGGTGTAGCCGACGATGGCCGCGACCGGCATGTCCTGGCGCCGCTCGCGCGCCATGTCATCGGCCGCCCGCGCCGCCTCGACCTGCTTGCGCAGCACGGACCGGCGACGGCGCGTTTGCTGTCGACGCAGCTCGGCCTGGGTGTGTCCGCGCTCACCGCGGTTGCCGCCGCCTTCGCGATCGGGCTCCTCGAGGTCACGCATGCGTGGCACGGCATACTCGAGGCGAGCGATGTCGAGCTCGACGCGCGCGATATGAGTGCGCGCCCGGCTCTCGAAGACCGACAGGATGACGGCGGTGCGATCCATCACCTCGGCGTCGATGGCCTTCTCCAAGAAGTATTGCTGGCCGGGCGACAGCTCGTTGTTCACCAGCAGCAGGTCGGCCTGAGGCTCGGCGTCTTCGTGAAAGTGCGCCACGATGGCGTCGAGCTTGCCGCGCCCAAACAGATGGGACGCGCGATCGGACGCGCGGCGTTGCACAATCGTATCGATCACCACGACGCCCAGCCCCTCGGCGAGGCGGCGCAGCTCACTGAGCGTGCGATCGATGTCGGCCTCAGTGACGCCCTGCAGCTGGACGGCGGTCAGGATCGCGTGGCGCGCGTCGGGGTCTTCGCGGGGGGGCAGTTGGGCCGACATGGGCACCTCCAGGTCTCGAGATATTCAGGTTCAAATTCAATGTGGTGAAGCAGCGACAGAGAGCGCCGATCGGGGGATTGCGCGTCTCTGGGACGCAACATCTCTGCGCACGGCTCTTCAGGCGAAGAGCGCGATAGGACGTCCAGACCGGAGGGCCTCTAACATCTCTGTCAGGCCTCCACGTCCGCGTTTAGCGCAGGCGTGTGTAGAAAAACATCGCGGTGAGAGTACGCGCCAGCGGCGGGTGGCCGCAAGTGCGTCCATCAGGCGATCGACGGGCACCTCGTCGAGCTTCATCGCCGCCCGGGGGGCCTACTCGAGCGGGCGTACCGTGCGCGGCCCGCTGGTATCGCGCCAGACGTCGCCTTGCGCGTTGACCCCGCCGAACTCCTCGAAGGTCGACGTGACCCCGTCACAGTCCAGGTCGCCGATGGCGCGCGCGGTGAACGTCTTGCCGTCGGTCACCCACTCGTACTGATACCGAAAGGGGCCCCGGGGCGTGAAGGACAACGCCGTCCAGCCTGGCTTGCCCCAGATGGCTGGGTTGGCCATGTGGGTGATCGGCTTGCCGTCCTTGCAGGCTGACGTGGCGGGGGCCAGGGCGAGCGTCGCGGGAAACTGCGCCGGTATGATCTTGCCGGCGCGGTCAGCGCGCTCGCTGGCGTAGTAGGTCCTGGCGCCGTCGACCATCGCGCGCAGGTTGACCCGCGTCTCAGCCGCCATCGCCTTGCGGCGGTATTGGTCAAACGCCGACAGCGACGCCGCGCTCTCGGGTGTCGCGGAGGTGGCGATCGACAGGGGCGCGGCCGCGCCCGTGGGCGCGGGGCTGGCCGCCAGTGCGGGGGTCTCGCCGCAGCCGAAGGCCAGCCTCGTGATGGCGGTCAGGGTCGCCCGCATCGATCAGTCCCACTCTTTTTCGTCGGCGTACTCGTCTTGCCCATAGGTCGGGCGGCGGCGGCCGGGCAGCAGCCAGCCTTCGTCCATCGAGCGCCAAACATCACAGGCGTCGACCATCTCGGGCGCCAGGTTCGCGTCGATGGCGTACACCTCGCTGCGCACGCCCATGGCGCGGGCGTATCCCGCGACCTCGGCGAGGGTCGCGCTGCCGCTGACGACGGCGAGGGCGTCGACCTTCTCGATGATCTGGGCCGCTTCGAGGGCGATGCCGACGTCCCAGGCGGTGCGCGGCGTGCCTTCGACCTGGCGCGGCATCACCTTGACGCGGGCCGTAATGCCGGCTTCGAGCAGCGCGTCGATGAACGGGCGCATGTTCACGTCTTCGGCGCGGGTCACATAGGCGATGGCGCGCACGAGCACGCGCGGCCCGACGATGCGGGCGACGAGGCGGCGGTAG
>JBNMOZ010000201.1:0-9336 GCA_051276005.1 Bradymonadia bacterium
TGACCTGCCATGACAGCGAGGTGATGAACCGCATCGTGGGCCGCATCATCGAGATCGATGGCGGCGAGGTCACCTGCTACAGCGGCAACTACGACTTCTACGAAGACGCGCGGACCCTCGCAGCCGAGCACCGTGAAGCGGCGTACGCCAAGCAGCAGTCCATGCTCGCCCGCGAGATGCGCTTCATCGATCGCTTCGGCGCGCAGGCGTCCAAGGCCGCGCAGGTGCAGAGCCGCGTCAAGAAGCTCGACAAGATCGAGCGCGTTGGGCCGCCGCGCCGCGAGGTCGAGCGCACCTTCTCCTTTCACCCGCCCGAACGCTCGGGCACCGACGTCATCAAGATCGAGAAGGCGCGCAAGGTCTACGGCGATCGGGTGGTGCACGATGGCCTCGACTTGGTGGTGCGCCGCGGCGAGCGCTGGGCGGTCATGGGCGAGAACGGCGCGGGCAAGTCAACGCTGCTCAAGATGATGGCGGGCATCGTGACGCCCGACAGCGGCAGCGCCAGCCTGGGCGCCAATGTGTCGCTGGGCTACTTCGCGCAGCACCACCTCGACCAGCTCGACGCGACCCAGACCGTGCTCGAAGCCCTGCTCGAACACACCCGCACGATCAGCATCGGTATCTTGCGCAACGCGGCGGGCACCTTCGGCTTTCAGGGCACCGACGTCGAGAAGTCGATCTCGGTGCTCTCGGGCGGCGAGAAGGCGCGGCTGGCGCTGCTCAAGCTCATGTTCTCCAAGCCCAACCTGCTGGTGCTCGACGAGCCCACCAACCACCTCGACTTGCTGACGAAGCGCTCGCTCGTGCGCACGCTGAAGGCCTACACGGGCACCGTGATCTTCGTGTCGCATGACCGGGCGTTCCTGCGCGCCATGTCGACCCAGGTCTTGGAGCTGGGGCCGAAGGGTCCGCACGTGTATCGCGGCCTCTACGATGACTATGTGTCGTCGACCGGCCACGAGGCGCCGGGCATGCGCGCGGAGTAGCTCCTTTCAAAGTCCCTGCGGGACTCTCTCCCTGCGGGACGCTGGCTTCAACGTCGCGCTGATCGGGGCTCTCTCCGGGCGGGCGGCTAGCTCCAGAACGCCAAGCGCGTTCGATCCGTGTCTACCGTCAAGAACCCACCAAACGTCAGCCGCGCCGCCTCGCCTTCGACCGGGCTGACGCGATGTACGTGCCGACCGGCATCAAAGATGATCAGATCGCCCGCCTGCATCTGCGCGATCTCCTTCTTGAAGTCGCGCTCCAACGCCGCCGTATCCAAGAACCGCGTCGGCAGCACCGGCGGGTTGGGATCGCTGCCCCAGAGCCCGTAGATGATCAGCTCGCCGCCGGCGTCGGGGGCCTGCAGCGTCACGAACCAGCTGAGCAGCACGTCGCGATCGAGATCGGCCGGCATGTGTTGATACACCGACAGCCCATAATGGTTGTCGTGGTGGGCGTAGATCTGCACGCCCGGATCGAGGGCGCGGTAGTTGAGCGGCGCCCAGGTCTGCTCGCCCTCGAAGGCCGGGGGCGCGGCCGGTTGGCCATGGTTGAGGCGGCTGAACAGATCGGACAGATGCTCGACCGGGTCGACGTCGCCAAAGACCGCGCGGGTCTGGTCGGGGCGCACCTTCGCGCTCTGGGCGTAGCGATCGGCGTCGGGGCCCCGAAGCGCGGTGAAAGTGGGCGTCGCGGCGTCGCCGATCGTGCGCAGCTCGCCGCCGTACATGCCCTTGTTGGGGCTGGCCCAGTCCATCTCACCCGCGCCAAGGCGCGCTACGGCGGCCGCGACCATGGCGAGCGGCAAGGCACCGCGCACGATCACGCCGGTGCAGTCGGCGGTGTGGATGGCCTCGATGAGCCCGGGGTGGGCGTCAACCTCATCCGCGTCGATGGTGCGCATGCGAATGGGGTGGCCGGTTCTTGCGGCTTTGTCGATGGGCTTCTGGGTGCTGGGCGTCGTCATGCCGCGCACCCTACCTCAGCGTCTGTCGTCGCGGCACCGCCCAACCACGAGTACACCGCTGGCAACACCAAGAGCGTGAGCACGGTCGCGGTGATCAACCCCCCGATCACCACCGTCGCGAGCGGCTGCTGCACCTCGGCGCCGGCGCCCGTCGAGAGGGCCATGGGCAAGAAGCCGATGCCGTCGGTCAGCGCCGTCATGAGCACCGCGCGCAGCCGCAGTCGCGCCCCCTTCTCGGTGGCGTCAAAGAGCGACAGCCCTTGGCGTTGCAGGTCGCGAATATAGGTGACCATCACCACCCCGTTGAGCACCGCGATGCCCGAGAGCGCGATGAAGCCCACCGCCGCCGAGATCGACAGCGGCATGCCCCGCAGCCACAGCGCGAACACCCCGCCCACCGCCGCCATGGGGATGTTGAGGTAGATGATCAGCGCCGGTCGCGGCGCCCCGAACATCGTGTACAGCAGCAGGAAGATGAGCAGCAGCGCCGCCGGCACCGCGATGCGCAGGCGCGCGCTGGCCGCCTGCAGGTTCTCAAATTGACCGCCCCAAGTGACGGTGTAGCCCACCGGCAACTCCGCGTCGTCGCGCACCTTGCCCTGGGCCTCGGCCACGAAGCTCGCCAGGTCGCGACCGCGCACGTTCGCTTGGATTATCATGCGTCGCCGCGCGCGCTCTCGGCTGACCACCGCGGGGCCTTCGTCGAGCCGCACCTGCGCGACCTGACCCAAGGGCACCCGCGCCCCGCCGGGGGCCGAGATGAGCAGTCGCCGCAGATCGTCCGGGCTGCCCCGCATGTCGGCTTTGAGCCGCACCTGCATGATGAATCGGCGCTGTCCTTCGAAGACCGTGCCCACCGGTCGACCACCCACGGCGGCGACGGTGTCGAGCACTTCGGCCACGTTGATCCCGTATCGGGCCGCGGCGCGGCGATCGACGATCACCCGCACCGAGGGCAGGCCCGCGACGGGATCGGCGTTCACGTCGGCCGCGCCATCGATGCTGCGCAGCACCCGCATGACCCGCGCGCCGGCCGCCTCGAGCTGGGCGAAGTCGTCGCCGTAGAGGTTCACCGCGACGTCGGCGCGCACGCCGCTGATCAGCTCGTTGGTGCGCAGCTCGATCGGCTGGGAGAACGAGTAGTTCTGGCCGGGCACCTCACGCTCCAAGGTCGCCTTGATGCCCCGCACCAGCGCCGCCTTCGAGGCCACCTTGATCCAGCCGTCGATGGGCTTGAGCATGATGTAGATGTCAGAGAGCTCGACGCCCATCGGGTCGGTGGCGATCTCGGCGCGGCCGGTACGCGCGATGATGGTGTCGACCTCGTCGGGGAAGGCCGCTTTGATCGACCGCTCAACGCGAGTGGTCGCGGCGATGGACTCCTCGAGCGAGACCGACGGCGGCCGCACGGCCTGCATCGCGATGGCGCCCTCGTCGAGGGTGGGGATGAACTCCGCGCCCAGCGTGGTCGCCAGCCAGGCGCCGCCCGCGATGAGCAGCACGGCCACGATCATGACCACCACGCGCAGCCGCAGCACCAGCCGCAGCAAAGGGGTGTAGACGCGCGCCGCCCACCTCGCGAGCAGCGGCTCCCTCTGGGACAGGCCGGTGGGAAACAGCCAGCTCGCCGCCGCCGGCACCATCGTAATCGCCAGCACCAGCGCCGCCGCCAACGCCGCCAAGACCGCGATGGCCATGGGCCTGAACATCTTGCCTTCGATGCCCTGCAGCGTCAGGATCGGCACGTACACGATCATGATGATCGCGGTGCCGAAGAGCACCGGCCGAATGACTTGCCGGGTCGCGTCGCGCACCACGCCTTTGACCGCCGCGCCCGTCGCGCCGGTCTCCGAGAGCCGTCTGGAGATGTTCTCGATGACCACGATGGCGCCGTCGATGATCAGCCCGAAGTCCAGCGCGCCCAGGCTCATCAGGTTGCCCGACACGCCGAACGCCTGCATGACGATGAAGGTGACCAGCAGCGCCAGCGGGATGACCGCAGCGACAAGCAGCCCGCCGCGCAGATCGCCCAGCAAGAGCAGCAGCACCACGATGACCAGCACCCCACCCTCGATGAGGTTGGTGGTGACCGTGTCGAGGGTGCGCTCGACCAGCTCGGCGCGGTCGTAATACGTCTCGATGGTCACGCCCTTGGGCAGGCTGGGCGCCAGCGCATCGAGGGCCGAACGGACCCGCCGCGAGACCTCGCCGGCGTTGGCGCCCATCAGCATCATCACCGACGCCGTGACCACCTCGCCGCGCCCATCCCGCGTCACCGCGCCCTGCCGCACCATAGGCGCGAAGGCCACCGCGCCGATCTCGTGCACGAAGATCGGGGTGTGATCGTCACGGGTCGCGATGCGCACGTTGCGCACGTCGTCGAGGCTGCTGATGAGCCCCTCGCCGCGCACCACCCGCTGCTCACCGCCGCGCACCAGGTAGCCGCCGCCGGTGTTGGCGTTGTTGGCTTCGAGGGCGTCGAACACGTCGCGCATGCTCAGACCCAGCGCGTTGAGCCGGGTGGGATCGACCTGCACCTCGTAGGTCTTCAGCGATCCGCCGAACGGGTTGACCTCGACCACGCCGGGGATCGGCCGCAGCTGCCACGCGATGGACCAGTCGAGGATCGTGCGCAGCTCCATGCCGGTGTAGCAGTCGTCGCGGTCCTCAACTTTGCCGCTGGGGGCGCTGGGCGGGCACATGGGCTCGCCGCGCACCTCGAACTGATAGATCTCGCCCAGCCCGCTCGACAACGGCCCCATCTCGGGATCGCCATAGCCTTTGGGGATCACGTCGCGGGCCTGCGCCAAGCGCTCGTTGACGAGCTGCCGCGCGAAGTAGATGTCGGTGCCCTCTTTGAAGACCACGGTCACGGCCGACAAGCCAAAGCGCGACAAGCTGCGCACCTGCTCGACACCAGGCAGCCCGCTCATGGCCGCCTCGACCGGCATGGTGACGTACTGCTCGACCTCGACCGGCCCCAGCGCCGGCGCGTTGGTGAGCACCTGCACCTGCACGTTGGTCACGTCGGGCACGGCGTCGATGGGCAGCTGCTTTGCAGCTCGGACGCCCCAGGCGCCGACCAGCAGCACCCCGAAGATCACCAGGAAGCGATGCCGAATGCACCAGGCGATCATCGCGGTGCCTGGGTCAGCGAATCGTCAGAGCGCGGACCATCAATGCGCATGGCCGTGCCCCAACTGCGAGCGGACCAGCTCCGACTTGAGCACGAACGCGCCATCGGCCACGTAGGGCTCACCGGGTGCGAGGCCTTTGATCACCTCGACGCGCCCGCGGCTCTCGCGCCCCAGCGTGACCACCTTCGCGGCGAACTCTCCCGGCGCGTCGCCGGGCACGAAGACCACTGAGCGGCGCTCCAGCGTCTGCACCGCAGCCATGGGGATGACGGCGATCGGGGCGCCGCCCACGGCCTTGGCGAGCCGCAGCGTGCCGAAGAGACCCGGCCGCAAAAGTCCGTCTTTATTATCAATTTCGACGCGAAGCGGCAGCGTGCGCGTCTTCTTCTCGATCTGGGCGCCGATGAAGTTGACGGCCCCCGTCCAGGTGCGCCCCGGATACGCGTTCAGCGTCAGCGTGGCGGGCATGCCGGGCGTGATCTGCGAGATTTGCTGCTCGTATGCGTGCCCGATGATCCACATATGGCCCAGGTCGGCGACGACGAAGAGCGTGTCGTCGGGGCTCGTGTTCTCGCCACGGGTCGCGTGGCGCTCGACGATGCGCCCGGCGATGGGGCTGGTGAGGTGCATGTCGGGCCCGGCGCCGCCCTCGACGCCGAACACCCGCAAGCGCGACTTCGCGGCGGCGTACTCGGCGCTGGCCTGCTCCGACGCGAGCTGGGCGGCCAAATAGCTGCGCTCTGACGCGATGCCTTCTTTGCGCAATCGCTTCTGTCGCTGGAGCGTCCTGCGCACGGCCCGCCTCAACGCGGCGGTGCGGTTGAGCTCGGCGCGGGCCTGCCCCAGGCCGACGCTGCGCATCTGCGCGAGGGGCTGATCGACGATGACGTCGTCGCCCAGCGCCACCTCGACGCTGAGCAGCTGCCCGTCGACCAGCGGGCTGATATGCGCGACGCGATCGGGGTTGAGCTGCACCTCGGCCGAGACCTCGACGCTCTCGCCCAGCGCGCCTGCGACGGCGGCCGCGACGCGAACGCCCGAGCGCGCGATGGCGGCCGGTCCGAGGCGCACGACGCCCTCCTCTTCGGCGTGTTCGTCCTCGCCTGGCTTGGCGCGCCCGCCCTCGCCCTCTTTGGCCTGCGCCTCGCCGGCGTGCGCGTCATGCGCCTCGCCCGCATGCTCGTCATGGCCTTCGCCCGCGTGCGACGCATGATCGCTGCAGCCCAACGTCGAGGCACCGACGGCCAGCACCATCCACAAAGATCGCATCATTCCGCCGCCTCATCGGGCCAAATGCGGGTGCCAACCAGCCCCTCGAGCACGGTCATCTGCGCGTACCAATCGACCCGCGCTGCGAGGTATCGACTGGCCGCCGCGAGCAGGCGCTGTCGGGTCTGCGAGACCTGGTGCACGTCCACCTCGCCCAGATCGAAGGCGCGCTCGAGCAGCGCCAGGTTCTTGGCGAGCTGCGGCATGATGCCCTGGGCATACAGCGCGACTCGATCGCCCGCGGCGTTGAGATCGATGCGCCCCTGCGCCAGCGCTCCAAGGCGGGCCGCGACGGCCTGGGCGCGGGCGCGATGGGCCACATGCGCGGCGGCTTCGGCCTGCGCCTTGGGCCCCTGGTTGCGCTGCCAGATCGGCAGGGGCAGCCCCAGGCTTATCGTCAATAGACTCGCCGACCTCTCACCGGGCGCTGGCGCCGCCTCCCGCCCCACAGCCAAGCCGACCGTCGGCTGCAGCCAGGCGTCGCGGGCGGCCAGGCGCGCGTCGGCGTTGCGCGCCGCCACCCGCAGCTCGGCGGCCCGAATCGACGGATGCGCGCGCAGCATACGTTGGGTCAAGTCTGCCAACGCCGGCGAGCGTTGAACCGCTGGCAGCGGGCCCATGACGCTGGGCAACGCGCCCGGCCAGCCGATGATCGCCGCCAACCGCACCGTAAACGCCGCGCGCGACTGCTCGATGGTGATCAGGGCCTCGCGCGTCTGCGCCAGATCGGCGTCGGCGACCAGCAAGATGAGCGGCGACGACTCCCCGGCCGCGATCTGGCGGTCGGCGATGCTGCGCAGCTTCTCAGACAGCGCCACGAAGCGCGCAGCCTGCTCGCGGCGCTCCTCGGCCATGCGCAGCGCGACATACAGGCGATGCACTTCGACGTGCACCGTCCACCGCACCACGTCGACGCGCGCGTCGGCGGCGTCTCGCTCCGCCCGCGCCGCGTCGCGTCGAAGCGTCTGTTCGCCCGCGATCTCGAGCTGCTGCTGAATCGCGACCTCAAAGTCGACGCCGGTCTGGCCGCCCACCGATCGCGTCCCGGCGCTCAGCCCCAGGCTTGGGTTGGCGGGGAACGTCAAGTCGGCGCCCACCTGCCCCGCCTCGGCGAGGCCCAGGCGCGCGCGGGCCGTGGCGATGACGGGCGCATGCACGTCGGCGTAGGCGAGCACCGCGTTGAGGGTCAGCGGCGCATTCGCGGCGGGATCTGGCAGGGCATCTGGCGTGCCCGATGCCCTGCCAGATGGGACGAAGTGCGCGCGAGGCGTCGACTCGATCGACGCCGGCGCGAAGGCGCTGGCCGGGGGCAGACGAACCACAGTGGCGCAGCCCAGCGCGCCCGTCACGATGCTACTACCCAGCATAGTAATTGCGAGCATCCCGAACCGGGGCGCGCGGCGTCCACGCAGCAGCAAAGTCATCGTCAATCCTAGGTGTGCAACAGTCGCTCGACGGCGAGATGGAAGTGTTCGAGCAGCCCCGCGCTCGACAGATGGGGCGCAACAATGACGCTCAGCAAGGCCACGGCGAGCACCAGCTGCGCCCGCCCGCGGGTCGGCGCCGGTGGCCCTTGAACCAGCAGCGCCAGCCGCAGCTTGAGCACGGTCGCGTCGTGTCCGCAAAGATGCGCCACCCCCTGACGGGCGACACCTGGCTGGGTGTGGCCCCGACACTCAAAACGCGCCGCACACAGGATGCTCTCGGCCAGCGCCAGTGGCTCGCCGCCGTCACGCACCGCGACGCTGTCACATTGCGCCTCGCGCGCATGCCGCCAGCGCTCAAAATCGGGCGCCAACCAGCGACCCGCCGGGTTGAACGCCAACGAGAAGCGCACCAAGAAGTCGCGCACCGTGTCGAAGCCGGCCACATGCGCCCGCTCATGCAGCAGCGCGGCGCGCAACATGGCGTCGTCGGCCGCCTCGGCGAAGCACGCGTCGACGATCACCCGCGGGCGAAACCAGCCCAGCGTGCACACCGGATCAACGGATCCTTGCGCGACGATCACCGACAGCCGCCGCAAGCGCGCATCAGCGGCGACGATGCGGTGCACCCGCGCTGCGATCGGGTTCGCCCGCGCCATCGCCCGCGCCGGCATGCGCGGCCGCTCTCGCCAGGCGCGCAAGCCCGTCGCGACCGCCAACGTGCCCAGCAGACCGGTGAGCAGGAGCATCGCGTCCGCACACGCCTCGCCCACATGCGGCACCAGGCAGCCGTTGCTCAGCCGCGCCCACTCGTTCTGATGCAGCGTCGCCGATGTGAGCCAGGCCAACGGCAGCAGCGTGGGGGCGACGAGCAGGGCGAAGGTCGATTGTGAACCAAACCCGGCCCACGACCGCGTCTGGCGCGCGCGTCGCAAGATCGCTCGGCTCGCGACCGTGAGCAGCGGCACCACCCCAAAGAAGACGACGAGCAGCGCCGCCAGCGGGAAGGCCAGCTCGGCGAGCCCGAGATCGGTCCCCCAAAGGTCAGTCATGCTGTTGCTCGGCTCGGCGCGCGCGAATCAGCGCTTCGAGGTGATCGAGCTGCGCCGAGTCGGCCTCAGCCACCCGCTCGACCAGCATCGCCACGGCGGTCTGTTGCCCGACCGGTGGCAGGCTGCCCAGCACCTCACGGGTCATCGCCTCGATGAACGCCGCCTGCGACATGGTGGGGCTGTACACGTAGCGGCGGCCCTCTTTATGGCGCACCAGCAGCTCTTTGTCGTAGAGCCGTGAGACGGTCGTCATCACGGTCGTGTAGGCCAGATCGCGCTTCTGCTCGAGGATCGCGTGCACGTCGGCGACGGCGAACTCCTCCCAGCCCTGCAGCCACACGATCTCCATGATCTCGGCTTCGAGATCAAAGAGCGTGGTGCGCAGCCCGTTCTGCTCGGGACGAATACGAATGCCCTTCATCGAGACCTCCAAGGCGACCTCCTTTTATCTACGATTGTCGATAGTAGTTCGTCAAGCGCGGGTCACCTCTGGCGCCGCA
>JBNMOZ010000202.1:0-9278 GCA_051276005.1 Bradymonadia bacterium
TGACCGCTCGCGTCGAGCGTGGGTCGCAACCGGTGGACAACACCCATGGACTCGGAGGTGACTCTTGTCATGAAGGGGATCGGTCTGGACGCCAGGACGCCAGCCGGTTCTAGCAATCCTTCGAGGTAACCAGCAACCGACTCCAACGCGCATCCTCATCGACTGAGGCCAACCACCCAGGTGCCGTGGGTGGCCTCACCGAATGGAGTCATCTCATACGCCTGCATCTGCGCCTGCACCTGGTCCTCGGTCTCTTACTGCTGTCTGCCGTCGGCTGCGACGATGGCAGCTCCAGCGAACCCCTCGACTGTGCTTGGCTGGCCGGGGACAACTGTTGCAAGCGCAGCCTGCGCGAAGTGCCGGCCTGCGCCCCCGGCGATGAGATCGTCGGCGTCTTCAACGCTGACCTGACCACCTGCACCTACGATGATGGCACCGTCATCAATTTTAACATCCCCGCCATCCGGTTCCAGCAACCTCGCGATGGATTTTGTTCGGGTTCGCGGCGCAACCCTGAGCCATCAGGATCCTTGATCCGGGCCCGAACCTGCGCCGCGTCAAGGATCGCGTTCGGCCGGCAGCGGCGCGCCCAGGCCTGGCCTTTGAAGCCGTGATGAAGCTGAGCGGCGCGGGCGATCGCTGCGAGGACCCAACTCGACCATGCGCCCATCAGGTTCGCGTCGTCGACGGTCGCGAGCCCGTCAGAGCGGTTCGACATGTCCACGATGAAGTGCACGGCGTCCGGACTAACGACGCTGGGCTTCGCCGAAGATGCCGATGATCTCGTGAATCAGCTCGGGTTTCGGGGGCAGTCGGTATAGGCCTGCGAGCGTGCGAGTGGTGATCTCTTGGACGTGTCTGGGGCGAAAATGGCGCACTGAACGACCCATCGGTCGCTCGCCGGGCGTGTCGCAGAAGAATCAGAAAAGGAGATATTTTCGGCTCAGCGCTCCGCGGGGACCACCCGGTTGCGGCAACCACTCGGCAGCCGGTCGATGTGCGCCGGCGCGTCGCAGCGTGAACCAATGCTTGACGCCGCGGGCGTCAGGGGGCGCAGACTCTTCACACGCACCACGGCGCAGCGCCTGGCCCGAGTGCTGCGCGACTCGACAGAGCGAATTGACCGAACTCGGGCGAAGGATCAGCGCGACTCAATGACACCCCTCATCCTCATGCTTCACCTTGCCTTGGCCGGCCCCCCGCCGCTGCTCGTTACGCGCCCAGACGGCCTGCATGTCATCGATCTCCAGGGCAAAGTGCGCCGCACGCTGCTGTCGGGGCCGGTCGTCTGGGCACATCGACTGCCCGGCGCGCAGCTCGCGGTCGACCGCGGGCCCAAGGGCCTCTTCGTCCTCCCCCTCGATGGCAAGCCGCGTGCCTTGGCGAAGCTGCCGGTGGTCAGTGGTTGCGGCTTCACCGTCAAGACGACCGCTGGTGAGCCTCAGCTGCGCGTGCAGTCGGTGCATGACGTGACGCACAGCGTGGATGGGCGTTGGCTTTGCCTGAGCGTGATGGACCGCAACGCCAATATGGCCGACGTGCAGGCCGACTTCGACGTCGAGTTGGCCACCGGCAAGGTCGCCGCTCGACTGGCGATGGCGCCGAACTGCCCAAACCTGAAGATCACGCCCAGCCGCTGTCGCCAGGAAGCTCGGCCCAAGCCGGCGTCCAAGCCAGCGTCCAACCCGGCGACGAAGGCATGGCCGTTCAGCTGGAACGCCAAGCGCGCGGTGTTCGCGGGAGAGCCGGGCGCAGCGCTCGACCTCTGCGCTGGCGCGCCAGCGGATCAATGTGACACCTCGATGAGCGTTGCCGTGAGCCCGTCCGGACGCTGGCGTCTGGTGCGCCTGGCGACGGGCGCGGGCGACTACATGCATCATGCGCTGTTCGCCCTCGATCATCAGACGGGCGGGGTCTACCCCATCGTCGAGGGGGCCTGGGCGCCGGCGCTTACGCTCAAGCAGCGCCAGAAGCTCCAGAGCGACTACTCGGCGGTCTCCAGCCTTGATGTCGTCGGCGAGGCCTATATCGCGGCGACCGGGCATGCAGAGCGCTTCGTTGTCGACGACTTGCTGATCATCCCAGGGGCGCGCGTCGTCAGGGTTGGCAACTTCGTGCCGTGAACACCGGTCTGACGACTCGCCGTCCGCCCGGGAACGCGATGGTCGCTTCGCGCGCAGCCACCGTTGGAATCGAATCGGCCAGCCCTCCGAGGAGTTGAAAAGGGCGCACAATGCGCTCAAGTGGCGCTGCCAATAAGTATGTAAGTTACGGGTTTGTGGGCATGCTCGGTGCCCTGAACAGTAAGGGAGCGCATGCCGCGCAAACGTTGGATTGGGGCGGGACTGGCCGCGCTCGTCGTCGGGTATCTTGCGGTTTGGCCGGTGCCGGTGGCGCCGGTGGCCTGGCAAGCGCCCGTCAACGCCGGGTTGGTGGGGGTCTTCGCGCCCAACGATCGGCTGGCGACGGCGACTCGTCTGGCGTTGGCCGGCAAGACGGGCCCCGAAGACGCCGTCGAGGGCCCAGACGGGCGCATCTATGTGTCGACCCATGATGGCACCGTCCTTCGACTCGACGCCGACGGTGGCTCGCCCGAGGTCTTCGCCAACACCAACGGGCGCCCGTTGGGCATCGCGATGCATCCCAACGGCGATGTGATCGTCGCCGACGCCTTGAAGGGGTTGCTCGCCATCGACGCCGACGGGCAGGTGACCACCCTGGCCGCCAAAGCCGACGGGGTGCCGATCGTATACGCCGACGCGGTCGATGTAGCGTCCGATGGACGCATCTACTTCAGCGACGCGTCGACCAAGTTCAGCGCGGCAGCCATCGGCGACACGCTCGAAGCGAGCAAGCTCGACATCCTGGAGCACGGCGGACATGGCCGCGTTCTGGTGCACGATCGGCGCGACGGCTCGACGCGCGTGCTCGCCAAAGGCCTGCAGTTCGCCAACGGTGTCGCTCTTGGGCCGGCGCAGCAGTGGCTGTGGGTCTGCGAGACCGGGCGGTATCGGGTGATCCGCATCGCGCTGGATGGATCGGGGCGCATCGAGCCGCTGGCGTCGAACCTGCCGGGGTTCCCCGACAACATCCGGCGGGGGCGCGATGGTCTGTACTGGGTCGGTCTCGTCTCGCCGCGCAGCGGCATCTTGGATGCGGTCTCCAACTGGCCCCGCACCCGCGCGATGATGCAGCGCTTGCCGGCGTTCCTCCGACCAGACGCGGTGCGTTTCGCGCATCTGTTGGTCTTGGACGCATCTGGGACAGTGATCCGCAGCCTGCAAGACGAGAAGGAATACGGTTTTGTGACCGGCGGGCTGCAAACCGATGACTATGTGTTCGTCACCAGCCTCAAGGAAGATACGTTGGCTCGTATTTTAGCGTCAGGTGCGAAGGACTGATCGCGTCTTGATCCCCGGACCAAGACAGCTTCGCGAGGGCCGCGGGCAGCGGGCCGCCCAGTTTCACTCGATGAGTCGGGTCGCTTCGTGCTTCGTACTCGCACACCGCGCAGAGACCCTCGGGAGAACAAGATACCTTTGGGAGAACGATATACCTTTGGGAGAACGATATACCTTGGGAGAACAATATACCTTGGGAGAACAGTCTATGGACGCTCTGGATCAGGCATTCGTCCTTCGCTGCGGCCTACGCGTCGCGGGGCGCGTGGCGATGGCGCCGCTGACCAATACGCAGAGCGAAGTCGACGGACGCCTGGGTGAAGCGGAGTTTTGTTGGCTGGTGCGGCGCGCGCGCGACGGATTCCCGTTCATCAGCACCTGCGCCGCCTTTGTGAGCGCCGAGGGGCAAGCCTGGCGAGGCCAGCTGGGCATCTCCACCGACGCGCACCTGCCCGGATTGACCACGCTGGCGGCCGCGCTCGCGGAGCAGGGCAGCATCGCGGTGGTGCAATTGCACCATGCGGGCGCCAAGGCTGAGCGCGCGCCGCAGCCGTTGAGCACTGCCGACGTTGACGGCAGTCGAGGGGCGACCGCCGACGACATCGACCGCGTGATCGTCGACTTTGTCGCCGCCGCCCGGCGCGCCGAGACGGCGGGCTTCGCCGGCGTAGAGATCCACGGCGCGAATGGCTACCTCTTCACCCAGTTCTTGGCGCCCGAAGACAACCCGCGCACCGATGGCTACGGCGGAGATCTCGCCGGGCGCGCGCGCTTCCTGCGTGAGACGGTCCGCGCTGTGCGCGCCGCCGTCTCGCCTGGGTTCGCCGTCGGTGTTCGTCTGTCTCCCGTCGACACCTGGGCGCGGCGTGGCCTGATGCTCGACGACAGCCTGCAGGTCGCGCGCTGGCTCGTCGAAGACGGCGTCGACTTCGTGCACTTGTCGCTGCGCAACGCGAGCGGGCGACCGCCTTTCGAAGACGAGTCGCCGGTCGTCGTGCGCGCCATGCGTGCGGCGCTGCCCGACGATGTCGCGATCTTCGTCGCGGGTGGTATCTGGGATCGAGCCGACGCGCTGCAGGCGCTGACCGCAGGGGCCGACTTCGCTGTCCTGGGTCGGGCGTCGATCGTTCATCCGGATTGGACCTCGGCATCCAAGGCCCTCGACTTCGAGCCGATGCGGCCACCCTGGTCGCTGGCGCATCTGCGGGCTGTCGATGCCGGTGAGGCGATGATCGCCTACCTGAAGGGTTTTCGCGGCATGGTCGAGGGCGGGGCGTTGCCGCGGGGCTGATGCGGCGGGCACCGACGGCCGTCGGGGAGTACACTGCCGCAACGAAACAACGATCTTCCAAACGGAGACCCAGTTGACCAACAACGATGTCCTGCGCCGCGTTCGCTACGTCTTCGACTTCGACGACGCCAAGATGGTCGCCCTGTTCGGCCTTGGGGGCGGTGAGGTCACGCGGGAGCAGGTCAGCGCGTGGCTCAAGCGTGATGAGGATCCGGCCTTTGAGGCGTGCCCCAACGTCCAGTTGGCGACCTATCTCAACGGCCTGATCGTTGAGCGGCGCGGCAAGAAGGACGGACCAATGCCGGTGCCGGAGCGGCGGCTGACGAACAACATCGTCCTGAAGAAGCTCAGGATCGCGCTGGACCTTCGAGACGACGGCATGCTTGAGACGCTGAAGTTGGCCGGCTTCGAGTTCAGCAAACACGAGCTGAGCGCGTTGTTCCGAAAGCCGGACCACAAGCACTTTCGTCCGTGCCAAGACCAGGTCCTGCGCAGCTTCTTGAAGGGCATGCAGTTTAAGTACAGGACTGACACCGCGGCCGAGGAGTAGGGCAGCTGCGCGCCCCGAGTTGAGGGTCGCGCCGAGGCTCTGCGCTCGATCTGCGGCAGCCGGGCAGGGCCCTTATGGCGCGCTCAGTCAACGAACTCAGCGGCGACTCGCTGCGCGGTTGCGCGTCCGATCGCGTCGCTGCCGGCGGTTGAGGGGTGATAGCCGTCGGGGGCATACAGCGCGTCTTCACTGCCGGTTCCGATCTGCGTCCCGTCGATGAAGACCATCTCGGGCAGGCGCGCGTCTAACGCGGTGAGCCGCTGCGCCAGCACGGCCAGATCGTCGGTACAGTTCGAGAACTCCTCCGCGTCGGGTTGGGGCACCATGTAGCCGATCCACGCCACGCGGCGGCCATCGGCGATGGCTTGCTCCACCAACTCGACGATGGCGCCCTGCGTCGCATCAGACGCGATGAGCTGATCGAGCACGGGCGCGCAGGTCGCGGCGCAGCACGCGCCCAGGTCGTTGCCGCCGCCCGAAGCCACGACAAGCCACCCGCCAGCGGCGTACTGATCGGGGATCGCCCCGTCGAGCATCATCGCGCCGCTCTCGGCTGAGTGCTCGACTTCGAGGCCCAATTGGGCGCCCGCCACATCGCCCACATCTTGCCCGTTGTTGAAGTCGAGGAGGCTGTCGCCAAACGTGCGCAGCGTCCGCTCACCCGCCTGTCCGCCAGCGCCGCCCTCTCCGCCAGCGCCATCATCGCCATCATCGCCGTCATCGCAGCCGTAGATTCCGAGCAGCGCCAACAAGACCTATTCGTATTTCAAGCGCATGCGCTGCCCGTCTTCTCTGATTTTCGTCGTACGTTCGACACGTCATAGCTCATAAAGGGCGCTTGAAAGGTTGGGATCGTCTGGGCCGTGCGTGCGTCTCCCTGTTTGGGAGGTCGCTCTCACGGCGAGGCAGCGCCAGTGGCCAAGGCCGGTACGCAGGCCGCGGTATGCAGGGCAGACACATGAGCTCGGATGGGTAGAGCGGGCGACGTCTGCGTCGACGCACGGCACTCTCGAGGAGCATGCGCGTTTAGGTCGGTCTCAACGTGATCTTCAAACACAGACGCTCAGGGTCAGGTTGCGTCGGTCTTCTTCGTCTCGATGGGTGCCAGCACCAGCTTGATCCACCACGCCATGAACAGCACCACCAGCAGATTCAGGATGCCGTCCAACCACCCTGAGCCCTGCGTCACTGTGTCCGCGGTTGTGGCGCGAGGCAGAGCAGGATCGGGCACCTCGGGCACGCCAGCAGCGCGCACGATCGCCGCGCGTTGGGCCATCGTCAAGGGCGCTGCGCCACCGCCAACCGCGCCTGATGGACCGCTGGCCTGTGCCAGCCGCTGCAGGCCGGGGCTCGCCAGCAAGACCTGGGTTGACCAGGTCTCGATGGCCTCGGTCTGTCCGGTGTAGGTGCCTGCCGGGATGCGCGCACGCTGATGAAGCGGCGCCGAGATGGGCAGCGATACCAGGACCAAGCCCGATCCGATCGCGTCGGTGATCCCGGGGTCGTTGAGGGGCGCACGCACCAGGGCGAAGTCGAGCTGCCCGTTGCGGACCGCTTCGAACAGCTCTGGGGCAGTCGCGATCAGCGCGGCCCCTTTCTTGAGCGCCTGGCCCACTGTCGGCTCCACCCCTTTGCGACCCGTCACGCCGGTTGCGGTCTTGCGCACTGCGTGCAGCCAACTGCGCCCGATGACAGCCGTGGCCACCATGCCCTTCTCTTGAGCCAGGACGTCTGCCGGCAGCACCACCAGTCGAGCCCTGGCACGGACCGCCGTGCGCGAATCGACATCGACGACCTGCACTGGCCGGCTCGGGAAGGCCTCTCGCACGATCTTACGCGCGGTCTTCGCAAAGAGCGCATCAGACGCCAGGACCAGCGGCGGCGCTGTCTTGTCGATCGCCCCCTCGGCCTTGAGCAGATCCTTTTGCATCAAAAACCGGCGAGCCACGGCTGCCGGCTGCATCCCCTCCAACTCCACGGCCGCGTTGAGGCGCCGCATGGCCGACGTCGAGATACGCTTGGCCAGCGGCTTGAGCGCCGCCTCGATGCGCGCGGTCTTTCGCGCGGTGCGCACCACCAAAGCCGCGTCATAGCGCGGGAAGAACGCCGCGGAGTCGTCGAGCGTGACCAACTGGAAGTCGTCGATCGCGCCGTCGGTGGCGTAGCCGATCGCGACGTCGCCGCGCCCGTCCCGCAAGGCCGCGAAACGTTCCACGGGCGACTCGATGAGCAGGGGGCGCGCGGTCAGGGTCAGCCCGTACCGCGTCGCGAGGGCGCCCAGACCGTCCCGCGGACGTTGCAGAAACTCAGCCGGCGCGATGACCCGCAGCGGCTTGATCCGCGCCAGATCATCGATGCTCTTCAAGGTCTCCGCCATCTGGGGGGTCACCAGCACCCGATAGCCGTTGTCGAAGCCCAGCGGCGTCAGCCAGGTTTGACCGCGGGTGCCCATCACCTTGGCGATGCTGTCGAAGTCGCTCACCCCGGGCGCGGCCGCGAACGCCGCCGCCGTGCCCGTATATTCGATAAGCACGTCCACCCGGCCCGCAGCGATGGCCTGCTGACAGCCCGCGGTGGTGCCGCATTCGACCAGCCGATCCACCGGCAAGCGACCGGCCTGCAGCCGCGCCCGCACCATCTCGCCGACGATGCGCTGCTCGGTGAAGCTCTTGACCCCCACCCGCAGCTTGCTGCCGGTATCGTTGCAGCCGACCAGCGCGATCGCGCCCAGCAGGCAAGCGCTCAGCAGGCAAGCGCTCAGCATGCCAGCGCTCAGTTTCGAAGCACTCAGTTTCAACAGTGAGCGCCTCATTGGTTGACCTCTTCGCGCAGTCCACGCAGCAAAGCGCCCACCTGCAGCAGTAGAATAAAGACAAATGGCACCGCGCCGCAGATGGCCATGGCCCGAATGACGTCGATATTGCCTGACAAGGTCAGGGCGCCGCCCAGCACCGCCAGGCTCACGCCCCAGCCAAGCTTGCGCGAGGTCGGCGGATCCATCGAGCCCTTGCTCGTCAGCATGCCCAACACATAGGTCGCCGAGTCGACGCTGGTCACCAGGAAGACGAACACCAGCACCAGCGACAGCGCCGCCAGGATCGACGAGAGCGGCAGCGTCTCGAACAGCGAATACAGCGCGCCGGTCACGTCTTCACTGACGACCCGCGACAGGTCTGCGCCGGCCATCTCGGCCTGCAAACCCGTGCCTCCAAACACCGAGAACCACACCATCGAGAACAGGGTCGGCGCGATGATCACCCCAAGCACGAACTCGCGGATCGTGCGCCCGCGGCTGATGCGCGCGATGAAGATGCCCACGAAGGGCGTCCACGCG
Organism: Bradymonadia bacterium; assembly: GCA_051276005.1. Lineage (GTDB taxonomy): Bacteria > Myxococcota_A > Bradymonadia > UBA7976 > UBA1532 > JBNMOZ01. Next base: position 8,577 of record JBNMOZ010000202.1, read on the forward strand.
ATCCACCAGATGAAATACACGATGGTCCAGCCGTGCAGCCAGCTGGATTTGTGCGCGTAGGGGTAGCTGTTGAGCGACAGCGCAGGCAGCGCGCTGAGGTAGTCGCCGATGGCCGTCACGCAGCCGCGCAAGAGGTCCGACGTGGGGCCCGTGAACAGCACGAACAGCAGCAAGCCAATGGCCAGGGCCATGTTGAGCGAGCTCAAAATGCGAATGCCCTTGTCGAGCGACGTCGCGGCCGAGGTCATATAGGCCAAGAAGAGCACCCCGAGGATGACCATCTGAACCACGACGGACTGCGCAGGCACATCGGTAACGATGCTCAAACCGGTGTGAAACTGCATCACCCCCATGGCGATTGAGCCCGCGACGCCAAAGGCCACCGAGATCACCGCCAGCAGGTCGGCGAGCTTGCCCACCGGTGTAACCCACCGCCCTGAATACGCCAGCCGAATCGGCTCACTCGGCAGGTAGCCGCCCCCGCGACGGAAGCTGAAGAAGGCCAGCACCAGGGCGCCCACGCCATAGATCGCCCAGGCGTGCAGGCCCCAGTGGAAGTTGGTGATCACCATCGCCCGCCGCGCCGATTCGGGATCGCTCCCGGCCCCCGTTGGCGGCCCGATGTAGTGCAACATGGGCTCGGCGACGCCCCAGAAGAGCAGGCCAACCCCCATCCCGGCCGCGAACAGCATCGCCAGCCAC
>JBNMOZ010000203.1:0-9262 GCA_051276005.1 Bradymonadia bacterium
GCCGGCGGCCTTGAGCTCGGCGGCGGTCTTGCCCACCGAGGCGATCTCAGGGTGCGTGTAGACCACGTTCGGGATCGCGTCGTAGTTCACGTGCCCGTAGCCGGTCACGATGAACTCGACGCAGGCGATGCCCTCTTCTTCGGCCTTGTGCGCGAGCATCGGGCCGGCGATGACGTCGCCGAGGGCGAACACGCCTGGCGCTGACGTCGCGAAGTTGCCGTCAACGGGCACGCGCCCGCGCTTGTCGGTCTCAATGCCGACGTTCGACAGGCCGAGGTTCTCCGTGTTCGGCCGCCGACCGACCGCCACGAGGACCCGGTCGCCCGTGATCGGCTCGCCGCCTTCATACTCCACGACACAGTGATCGCCCTCGATGCGCGCGCCCGTGACCTTGACGCCCAGCTTGAAGTCGATGCCCTGCTTCTTGAAGATCCGCAGCGCCGCCTTGGAGATGTCGGCGTCCATGCCCGCCATGACGCGGTCCATATACTCGAGCACGGTCACCTTGGCGCCGAGGCGCCGCCAGACCGAGCCGAGCTCAAGCCCGATGACGCCCGCGCCGATGACGATCAAGTGCTCGGGCACCTCGGGGTACGCGAGCGCCTCGGTGCTGCCGCCGATGCGATCCCAGTCCATCTCGACGCCCGGCAAGGTGCTGACCACGCTGCCGGTGGCGATGATGATCTTGTCGGTCTTCAGGGTCTCAATGACGCTGTCGCCATCGAGCACCTCGACCTCGCCGGCACCCTTGATGCGGCCGTGGCCCGCGAAGCGCGTGATCTTGTTCTTCTTGAACAGATACGCGACACCCTGGGTGAGGCTGGTGACCACTTTGTCTTTGCGCCCCAGCATCTTGGCCAAGTCTAAGCCGACCTCGCCCACGCTGATGCCGTGCACCTCGAGGCCATGCAGGGCCTCTTCATAGCGCTCGCTCGACTCCAGCAATGCCTTGCTGGGGATGCAGCCCACCCGCAGGCAGGTGCCGCCGAGCGCGGGCTCCTTCTCGATGCAGGCCACGTTGAGGCCCAGCTGCGCGGCGCGGATGGCGGCGACGTAGCCGCCCGGGCCGGCCCCGATGATCACGAGATCAAACGTCTTCGTTGCAGAGTCAGCCACGATCAGACCTCCAACACGAGTCGAACGGGATCTTCGAGCAGGTCCTTGACGCGCTTGAGGAAGCTCACTGCGCCCTTGCCGTCGACGACCCGATGGTCATAGGTCAGCGCGACGTACATCATCGGCCGAATGACCACCTCACCGTTGAGGGCGATGGGTCGGTCTTGGATGCCGTGCATGCCCAGGATGCCGCTCTGGGGCGGGTTGACGATCGGCGTCGAGAGCAGCGAGCCGTAGATGCCGCCGTTCGTGATGCTGAACGTGCCGCCCATCAGCTCCTCGAGCTTGAGCTTGTTGTCCCGCGCGCGGGCGCCCAGGCCGGCGATGGTCTGCTCGACCTCGGCGAAGCCCAGCGACTCGGCGTTGCGAATGACCGGGACGACCAGCCCCTTGCCGCCGCCCACCGCGATGCCGATGTCGCAGTAGTCGTGATAGATGATGTTGTCGCCCTCGACGCGGGCGTTGACGGCCGGGAAGGCCTTGAGCGCGTCGGTGACCGCCTTGACGAAGAACGACATGAAGCCGAGCTTGATGCCGTAGCGATCGATGAACGGCTGCTTGTACTGCGTGCGCAGCGCCTTGATCGCCGTCATGTCGACCTCGTTGAAGGTCGTCAGCAACGCGGCGGTCTGCTGCGCCTCAACCAGGCGTCGCGCCACGGTCCGGCGCAGCGAGCTCATGCGCACCGACTTGGTCGCGCGCGGGCCGCTTGGAGCGGGCGCGGGGGCCGCTTGAGGCGCCGCCTTGCTCTGGTTGGCGACGTGCTTGAGCACGTCTTCCTTGAGCAGCCGGCCGCCGGGACCACTGGGGGTCACATCGCCGGGGCTCAGATCGTTGGTGGCCAAGACGCGCCGGGCAGCGGGCGTGACGCGCGTGTCGGGTGCGCTGGCGGAGCTGCTGACGGCGTCGGTCGTGCTGGGCGCCGCTGCGGCCGCGTCAGGCTTGGCGTCGGCCGTGCTCGCCGGCGCATCACCGGGCTCGAAGAGGCCGATGACCTCACCGATGGTCGCGGTATCGCCGGTGGCCTTGAGCTGCTTGACGAGCGTGCCACCCTTGGGCGCGGGCACCTCGAGGTTGACCTTGTCGCTCTCGACGACCACGATCGGCTCATCCTCGGCGACCCACTGTCCCTCAGCTTGGAGCCAATCGCCGATGATCACCTCGGTGATCGACTCGCCCACGGGCGGCACCTTGAGTTCGATGGGCATCTGTCAGTCCTCCTGCGTCGGGCAGTTTGTCGAGCGGTCGTGTTGTCTGCGGTCAGGCATCTTGTTTGCGGTCAGGCATCTGAGCGTTCAGGCCTGAGCGTATCGGCGTCTCAGCGTAAATCAGGCGAGCTCGAACGCCTGCTCGATGAGCAGATCCTGCTCCATCTTGTGGCTGGCGTTCGACCCGGTGGCCGGGCTCGCGCTGGCCGCGCGATAGATGCCGCTGAACGGCAACCGGCCCTCGATGTGCTCGCCGAGCATCAACCGCATATGCGGCCATGCGCCCTGATTGCGCGGCTCTTCTTGCACCCAGACGACGGGCGTGCCGTCGGCCAGACCGTCAAAGAGCGGCGCGAGGTGCGCGTCGGTGAGGGGATACAGCTGCTCGATGCGATGCACCGCGATGTGGTCGGCGGCGAGCGTGCGCTTCGCGGCGAGCAAATCGTAGTAGATCTTGCCGGTGCACAGCAGCACGCGGTGGGTCGAGTCGGGCTTGGCCTCGGCGTCGGGGATCACGCGCTGGAAGCTGCCGGTCGACAGGTCGTCTAGCGTCGAGATCGCCTCGGGATGCCGCAGCAAGCTCTTGGGCGACATGACGATGAGCGGCTTGCGCAACGGGCGCAGCACCTGGCGGCGCAGGCAGTGAAAGAGCTGCGCCGGCGTCGTCAGGTTGCACACCTGAATGTTGTCTTCGGCGCATAACTGCAAGAATCGCTCGAAGCGCGCCGAGGAATGCTCGGGGCCCTGACCTTCGAAGCCATGGGGGAGCAGCATGACCAAGCCACTGAGGCGCTCCCACTTGTCTTCGGAGCTGATGATGAACTGGTCGATGGTCACCTGGGCGCTGTTGACGAAGTCGCCGAACTGCGCCTCCCAGATGACCAACTGGTCGGGGCTGTCGAGGCTGTAGCCGTAGTCAAAGCCGAGCACGCCGGCCTCAGACAAGGGGCTGTCGATCACCTCGAACTCGGCCTGCCCGTCAACGAGGTTCGCCAGCGGGACGTACAGCTCGCCGTTCTTGTAGTCGTGCAGCACCGAGTGGCGGTGACCAAACGTGCCGCGGCCGCTGTCTTGGCCACTGAGACGAATTCGAACGCCGTCTGTGACCAGCGAGGCGAAGGCCAGACCTTCAGCGGCGCCCCAGTCCAGCGGCGTCTTGCCGGCTGCCATCGCCCGCTTCGTGTTGCTGAAGCGCTCGATCTTCGGGTGCGGCGTGAACGACTCGGGCAGCTCGGTTTGGCGCGTGAGCAGCTGCGACAGGCGCGCGTTGGGCACCGACGTATCGACCTCGGCGACCGCGCCGTCGCTGCCGCCGCAGTAATCGGTCCACAGGCCTCGGCCCGTGTCCTTCTGGAACTCGTAGTCGGTCTGCTTGGCAGCCGAGAGCGCCTCGTCGAGGACCCCGCGCTGTCGAATCGCGATCGCGTCGGCCTCGTCCTGGGTCACTTCGCCGAGCTTGAGCAGGTTGGACAGGTAGGCCTGCCGCACCGTCTGCCGGTTGCGGATGATCGCGTACATCAACGGCTGGGTGAACGCCGGATCGTCGCCCTCGTTATGCCCGTACTTGCGGTAGCAGAGCATGTCGATGATGACGTCCTTTTGGAACCGCAGACGAAAGTCCATGGCCAGCTCAACGACCTGGCTGACGGCCTCGGGATCTTCGCCGTTCACGTGGAAGATCGGGATCTGCAGCATCTTCGCGACGTCGGACGCGTAGTTGTAGGACCGCGACGACTCCGGGGGCGTCGTGAAGCCAATCTGGTTGTTGATGATCACGTGGATCGTGCCGCCCACGCGATAGCCGGCCAGCTCGCTGAGGTTGAGCGTCTCTTGCACGATGCCCTGGCCCGCGAAGGCGGCGTCACCGTGGATGAGAATTGGCAGAACCTTGCGGCGCTCAGAGTCGTCGCGGCGATCCTGTTTGGCGCGGACGCGGCCCAAGAGCACGGGGTTGACGAACTCGAGGTGGCTCGGGTTGAAGCACAACGACAGGTGAATTTGGTGGCCTTGGGTCGTCGTGTGATCATGGGAATGGCCCATATGATACTTCACGTCGCCGCCGCCGAAGTGCAGCTCTGGATCGCGGTCGGCAAACTCGCGGAAGATCTGCTCTGCCGGCTTGCCGATGATGTTGACCATGACGTTGAGGCGACCGCGGTGGGCCATCGCGAAGACGGCCTCCTCGATGCCTTGCTCGCCGGCACGCTCGAGCGCCAGATCGATCAACGGGATGAGGCTCTCGCCGCCTTCGAGCGAGAAGCGCTTGGCGCCCAAGAACTTCTTGTGGATGAACTGCTCGAAGATCTCAGCGTCGGTGAGCTTGGTGAGCACCCGCAGCTGCTGGTCGCGGCTGAGGTCGAGCTTGTTGAGGCTCGCCTCCATGCGCGACTGCAGCCAGTGCTTCACGTCGATGTCGTCGATGTGGACGAACTGCACCCCGATGCTGCTGCAGTAGGTCTGCCGCAGGCGATCCAGGATCTCGCCCAGCGTCAGGGTCTCGGTCGGCGCTGACAGGGTGCGGGCCGAGAACGTGCGCTTGAGATCGTCTTCGGTGAAGCCGTAATGCGCGATGTCGAGCTCGGGATGCGCGGGCTTCTTGCGCTCGAGCGGATCGAGCTTCGCCTGCATGTGTCCGCGCACGCGAAAAGCGCGAACCAGCTGGTCGACGCGATCCTGATCGGCCGCCACAGCGCCGGCTGCGCCGTTGGTCGCAGCGCCCTTTGCAAAGATCGAGGTGTGAGCGAACCCAGGCCCGCGCAGCGCCGACGGCGGCAGCGCGTCTGGCAAGTCGGCAAACCGCGCCCGCCAGTCTTCTGAAACCGAGGCAGGATCCTCGAGGAAATCAGCATAGAGTGCCTCGACGAATGCGAGGTTCTGACCGCTGAGAGACGCGAAGATATCTGCCATGAGAGCTCCTTGAACCGGCCCGGTCCCGGTTGGCGCCGGAAACGTCGGCGAGACTTTGGCTCAGGCGCGTCAAAATGTCTATGGGCGGTTGTTGATAATCAATGAGCGCCGCCCGCGCACGCGACGCGGCGCGGCTCAAGCGCGGCGGGTCAGATGTCGTAAATGAGGGCGGGGTTGCGCGGACGATTCGCGGGCGCGCTAGCGGCGACCGGAGTTGAGCCAGATGCGCAAGTTCACGTAGTCGGGATCGCCCGTGCCCATGAACACCTGCCGCCCGCCGTGCATATCGCTGACGGGCTGAGTCAGCAGCGGCGACGCGTCGATGTTGCGATAGTCGATGAACAGCTGCACGGCGCTGAAGTTCCAGGCCGTGCTGCAGTACTCGCTGTCGAGCCAGAGGCGGCCCCCTGCGCGCGGCGTCGCGTGGCATTCAGCATCGGCGCAGCTGCGAATCAACAGGTCGTTGATTTGCGACTCAAAGGTCTCGTAGTAGCCCGGCCGCGCCAGGGGATCGCTGCCCGGTAAGCCGTCGCAGAAGATCTGCTCGGCGCCGCCTTCGCCGCCCATGCCGCCCTCGCCCATGCCACCCATGCCGCCCATGCCCTCGGGTTCGGGCTCCGGCTCGGGGGTGATGGCGTCGGTCATCCACGCCAGAATCAGCCGGTAGTCATCATCATTGGTGGTCAGCACGTCGGGGTGCCGCCGCTCTGCAGTGTTGGTCCCCCACAGCAGCAGCAGGCTCTGGCGCGGCTCATCGAAGTTGGTCCACTCGATGGCCTCGGCCATCAACCCGTCGATCTCGTCGTCGGTGAACGCGATCCCCACCGGATAGGCGCCATAGTCAGCGTCGGCCACGGCCTCGGCCGGATGACATCCGGGTCCGCCGCATCTTGCGTTGAGCACCTGGGCGACCCCAGCCGCGAAGAGTTCACGATCGGGCATCGGGTCGATCGGCTGCATGCCGCCGGCGCCGCCTTGCGCGCCTGCGCCACCGGCAGCGCCCGCGCCTGTCGTGCCGCCCATCCCGCCCACGCCCGCGTCGGCAGCGTCTTCGCCGCCGGCGCCGCCGTCACCCATATCGGGCGAACCACCCGCGCCGCCCGCAGGGGGGGCGCAGTTGGCCGACAGACAGACTTCTTCGGATTCGCTACACGCGCCAAGCGCGATGAGGCAAGAGAGGGGCAGGCAGATGACCCATCCGAGAATCGGAGTCTTCATGATGGGTCTCGTCTCCGCTTACTGGATGAAGTCGGCGGCCTGGCCCTGGGGCGCACCGTCTGCGTCGATCCACGAGTCGAGGATCACGCCGGTGTTCGGGTCGGTCATCATCTGGATGACCGACGCGGGCAGGGTACCAGCCATCTCGGCGTCGTCCGCGTTGATGCGGCGAACCGAGTTGGGGTTGTTCGGGTCGAGCAACGGGTGGATCGAGCCGGCGTTGTTGATGCCGTTGAACTCGACCAGGCGGTCGAGGTCGTAGGCGACGTTGTTGACGTCGAACTGATCCTGCGGCGAGACGTTGTTGCAGTTCTGTCGGTCGTCGTTGTCGTCCAACGGGTTGACCGGGCAGCCGTTCTCGTCGAACAGGAACAGCCCCGTGCCGCGACCGGCTGCCATGTGCACGAAGAACGGCGAGTTGAGCTGGTTGCCCGGGTTCGCGCCGATGTGCGTGGCCAGCAGATCGAAGTCGAGGTTGGCGAAGTTGTTGTTGCCGTAGTCATCCAGGAACGCGGCGTACTCGTCGCCGAAGTTGTCGAGCTGATCCTGGTTGAGGTGACAGGTCACGCAGTACCGCGGGCCCTCATACTGCTGGGTGACGGCGCCGCGAATCGAGTGCGGTGCCATCTGGTTCTGCGAAAGCGCCGGGAAGGTGTTCTTGCCGTTGATGTCGGGCGCGTTGCCGTTGCCGAGGCGGTTGCTGAATGCCAGCACGGCCGACTCGTTGCCGTTGAGGTCCTGGTAGCGGTAGAAGGTCTTCTCAGCCGGGGAGATCTGGGTGATCTTCCCGTGGCTGTTGACGCCCATGTACATCATGATCGGCGACTGATAGACGAAGTCCGCGTTGGCCTGGAACAGCAGGGTGCGCTCGCCGGTGATGTTGCTGAAGAAGTAGTTCGCCGGGTTGACGTCGTACTGGTTCTTCAGGTGACAGCCGATGCAGTTGTTCGTCCACGACGCGTGGCAGGACGCGCAGTCCAGCTTGTCCATGTGGCTGAAGTTCTGCTGCTGGCGCTGCTGGGCGGCGATCGGGTCAGCCTGCTGAGGACCAACGCCGGTCTGAGGGTTGCCGTCGGTGCGGCCCATCGCATACGAGGCGTTGGGGGTGTAGATGAACTGCCCCGGGCGCAGCGGGTTGACCTTGTTGTTGTTGACGATCGTGTCGAGCGTCTGCGGTACGTAGTGACGGTTGCCCGTCAGGCGGCTGACCATGATGACGTCGCCGTTCGCGTCCTTGGAGACATGGCGCAACGGGTTGTCAAAGCGGTCGACCGCGCAGGCCTTCTCGCGACCGTCATAGTCGGTGCACGGCTTGGTCTCGGCGTAGCCGGTCTCGCTGCCGTGGCAGCTCTGACAGGTGATCGCCGTGCCCTGGTCCTGGCGGCTCGGGATCTTGCCGCTGGTCGGGTCGTCGGCGGTGCCGCCGTGCAGATCGCGGCTGCCGTGACAGTCGACGCAGCCCATGCCCTTCTCGTAGTGAATGTCGGGCGGGGTGTCGTCGCGCTGGTCGGCGTCGTAGTCCTCGCCGACGATGTACTGCTCGAAGTCACGCCCATTGAACGTGTTGTTGTTGACGGCGGCCGGGTACAGACGCTGGTCGTTCTCGGTGTTCGTGAACGTGCCGTTGTTGTCGGCCGGGTCGAGCGGGTACTGGAAGTTGTTCGTCAGGTCCTTGTTCTGGTCGAGGCGGATGCCCCAGAACTGCAGGACCGTGCGGTTGGAGCCCTGGTGACAACCCACGCAGGCCTCATCGCTGATGCCGCGGACCACGGTGCCGTTGTCGAGCAGCTTGGCCACGTTGCGAATCTGGTGCGCCTCGATGTGCGGACGCTCGGGCGCCACGATGTTGTCGGGGTCGGCCGGCTCAAGCTTGTTGACGTTGCGGTCGCGTGAGCGGCTCTTGCCGTCGAGGCTGTACTGCATGTGACAGGCGGTACAACCGGCCGAGCGGAAGTCGCCATAGCGGTTGTTCGCGCCGGCGCTGTAGAGGTGGCAGTCACCACAAGTGATGCTGACCATCTCGTCCCACAGCTCGTCGAGCGGGGTGCCCGTCTGGATGCGGTTGGGGCGCGTCACGTCGACGTTGTCGAGGAAGTTCGCCAGGTTGTTGGCGTCGTAGACCGCGTTGTTGCGCATGTTGCCGTTGAACTGGGCAATCTCGCGCTGCTCGATGAGCTGACCGACTTCGCCGATCATGCGGTTGTTCCAGTCGAAGGCGGGGTTTTGCACCGCGCGCGGTGCGACGTCGGCGAGCGAGTCGCCGTCCTTGTCGCGGCCGCGGTATTCAACGATGCGGTTGTCGGCGCCGCCCATGAAGCGTGAGCCCGAGAACAGGCCCGTCGACGTCGCGATGATCGAGCGCGGCACCCACTGGGCGTGCTCGTTAAAGTGACAACCCTGTGCACCACAACCACGACCCTCGGCCACGACCCGCAGGTCGCCGGGGTTCATGAACTGGATGTAGTCGAGGTTGCTCCACTCGCGCTCGCCGGTGGCCGGGCTCGTGTAGACAGCCGGTTCGAGCTTGTCGAGGCCGGTGCGGGTCAGGAAGTTGAAGTACGCGACCGGGTTTTGGATCAGGTTCTGATCGTTGCCGATGGCGGGGGGGTTGGGCACGTGGCTGCCGATCGGGCCGGCGCCCATCGGATCACCGCCGTGGCATTGCGTGCAGCGGATGCGCTCGGCGCCTCTGAACGGGTGGGGGTTGTTCATGCCCTGGCCGCTGTAGTCGTTATGCTCGCTCGCGCCGTTATGGCAGCTCATGCACGACTCGACCGGCTCATCGGGGGGCATCTCGGGCTCGGGCGCCTCGG
>JBNMOZ010000204.1:0-9245 GCA_051276005.1 Bradymonadia bacterium
ACCCATACCCGCGAACCCGACCCGCCTGGGTCTGCAGCGCCTCCCGGCACGTATACCGCTCCGGGCAAGGCGCCTCGTAATGCCCGATGTCGCACATCACTCGGCAGAACCGCTCCGCATCCGGCGGCCCAATGCAGATCAGGCCCTGAGCGCAGTTGTCACCCCCCAAGTCTTCGAGCACGCAGGGCGAGTCGAGCTGGTTCTGGCCGTGCTCGGGGAAGCAGGATCCCACCACCGCGCCGTCGCCGCGGATGGTGTAGTTGCACTTCTGGCCGGGGTTGCAGCCCGTGCCGTCGAACCAGTTGCACCCGCGGGGCGCGCACAGGCCGCTGCCGGGCACGCCGGTGCGGGCGCTGATGTCGGCGCAGCGGCCGTCGTTGGGGCATTGCGTCAACTCGCCGCCGGGCACGCAGCCGGTCTGGCAGACGCTGAAGTTGCAAACCAGGCCATCAGCGCAGGGCCGCGGCTGGAAGGGATCGTCGACGCATTCGTCGCCTTCGGCCAGCGCGCCCAATGCGGTGCAGACCGTGGCGGCGCCCTTGAGGTGGCAATACGGCCGCTCGGCCGGGCAGTCATCGCCACCAATCAGGCAGCCGTCGCCGTCTTGGCAGGCGCCGAATTGAAGCGGCTGTCCGGGGATTTGCTGGCAGAACTTGCCGGGCGGGCAGGCCGTCGATCGCAGCCGGGGATCGCAGGACTCGCCATCAAGCGGCCCCACATCAGGGCGGGGGCCCATGTCGACGACGGCCATGTCGATCTCGACGGGCGCCATATCCATCTGGGGCGGCGCCATGTCGATGATGCGCATGTCCATCTCGGGTTGGCCGCCCGCGCCGCCCGCAGCGCCCGCGCCGCCTTCACCGGTGGCCATGTCGAGGATCGGCGCACCGCCCTCCCCGCCCGCGCCGCCTTCGCCGCCGGGCTCGTCGACGCCATCATCACAACCCATCGCGAAGGCCATCGCCGCCGCTGCCAACACGCTCCAGATGCGCACGCGCATTCTTACTCCCGATCCGTTTGGAGCCATTCTGTAGGTGTCGGCCTCCCTGAATCAATTGCGACCGGCCATTGCTGCTTGTTAATGATCGACGCGTCACCCTGCATCGGAGCGCAACATGTCCCAGGCCGCGGATTTTGGCGTCACCTTGACCCAACACGTTCTCTCTCGGCAGCACCTGCATCATGGCGCGCGCGGGCAGTTCTCGGCGCTGCTCACCCAAATTGGGGTGGCTTGCAAGCTGATCGGCGCCCAGGTTCGCCGCGCGGGCCTCATCGAGATTTGGGGCGGCACCGGCGAGATGAACGTGCAGGGCGAGCACGTCAAGAAGCTCGACCGCATCGCCAACGACACCCTCATCGAGGTGCTGCGCCGCTCGGGCACGGTCGCGATGATGGCGTCCGAAGAAGAGGACGAGGCGATCATCGTCGAGCCGGAGTTCGCGGGCGACTACGTGGTCGCCTTCGATCCCCTCGACGGGTCGAGCAATATTGAAGCGAGCGTGACCATCGGTACGGTCTTCGCGGTCTATCGCCGACTGGGCGGGCCGCCCACCCTCGCTGACGTGCTGCGCCCGGGCCGCCAGCAGGTGGCCGCCGGCTACGTCATCTACGGATCCTCGACGGTGTTGGTGTACACCGATGGCGAGAGCGTCGACTGCTTCACCCTCGATCCCAGCTCGGGCGAGTTCTTCCTGACGCGCAGGAACATGCGGTTCGCGAAGACCTCGGTCATCCTCTCGCTCAACGAGTGCAACGCGCCCTATTGGCCCAGCTGGGTCGACGGCTACTTGGCGCGCCTCAAGGGCCGCAACGACGCCACAAAACGACGCATCACCGACCGGCATATTGGCTCGCTGGTGGCCGACTTCCACCGCAACCTGGTCAAGGGGGGCGTGTTCCTCTACCCCGTCGACGCGCGCACCGGCCGCGGCAAGCTGCGCCTGCTGTACGAGTGCAACCCGCTCGCGTTCTTGGCCGAGGTCGCGGGCGGCGCCGCGTCGTCAGGCACCGGGCGCATCCTCGACCTACAGCCCAAGGGCTTGCACGATCGTACGGGCCTGATCATCGGACCGGCCGCCGACGTGGCCCTCGCCGAAGACTTCGTGGCTGGCCGCACGAGCTGACGCGGTATCAGCGCCGCCTGCGCCGGCATCTGGTGGCTGGGCGCCAGCCAAATCGATGCCCACATGGATGCAGACGTTCACCGGCATTTCCCAGACCCCGACCGCTCTGCTAGCCTCCCCCGAGATTCCAGGGGGATATGGACAATGCAGAAGACAGCGCGCGCCTTCAACGGCGCGACATTCGGGGTGCTCTTCGCGAGCTTGATGATTCTTGGTCTGGCCTGCGCCGACGAGGATAATGCCGGGGGCCAGGTCGACATGGCCGGTCAGGTCGGCGGCGGCGGCGGCCAGGGCGGCGCCGGCGGCGCTGACGGCGACTGCATGTCAGATGACGCGTGCGGCGACAACCGCGTTTGCGTGCTGGGCATGTGTCGCGAGGGCCAATGCAACCTCGACCGACGATGCCCCATCGGTGAGACCTGCGATCGCACGACCTACACGTGCTCGGGCTCGCCCGACGACAGCTGCAATGACGACGATGAGTGCCCGATGGGCTACTGCATCGCGGGCCGCTGCGAGAGCGTGCAGTGCCGCATCGACGATCACTGCGCCGACAACGAGACCTGCAACCCGCAGTATCGCTGCGTGGCCATGACGGCGCGCTGCCTCGACGGTGACAACGACGGCTTCGGCGAAGGCTGCGAAGACGGCCCCGACTGCGACGACGGCGACGCGGCGGTCAACCCGAACATCATCGAAGACGGCCAGACGCTCTGCGGCGACGGCATCGACAACGACTGCAACGGCGAAGACGCCGAGTGTGGCGAGCGCGACGGCGACGGCGACGGCGTGACCGACAAGGCCGGCGACTGCGACGACACCAACCCCAACGTCAACCCCAACGCGCCCGAGGTGCCCTACAACGGGATCGATGACGACTGCAACGAGGCGACCCGCGACGACGACGTCGACGGCGACGGCTTCCCTGCGTCCGAGGTGGGCGGCGAGGACTGCAACGATCGCGATGCCGCGATCAACCCCGGCGCGCGCGACGTGCCCGGCAACGGGATCGACGAAGACTGCGACGGCATGGACCTCGTGGCCGACAATAATGACGCAGACGGCGACGGCGTCAGCTCGCTCGAAGGCGACTGCAACGACAACAACCCCAACGTGAACCCGAACGTCGCCGAGGTGCCGTACAACGGCGTCGACGACGACTGTAACCCCGACACCCGCGACAACGACCTTGACCTCGATGGCGTCTCTACGCCTCAGGACTGCGACGACGATGAGGCGGCGGTCAACCCCAACGCGCCCGAGGTCTACTACAACGGCCGCGACGACGACTGTAACCCCGAGACGGCCGACGCCGACGCCGACGGCGATGGCGTCGATGGCGTCCAGGGCGGCGGCGACGACTGCAACGACCAAAACCCCAGCGTCAACCCGGGTGCGCCCGAGGAGCCCTATAACGGGTCCGACGACGACTGCAATCCCGAGACGCCCGACGACGACCTCGACGACGACGGCTTCGATCGCATCAACGATTGCGACGACAACAACGGCGCGGTCAACCCCGACGCCATCGAGAACGCCACGACCCTGTGCTCGGACGGCATCGACCATGACTGCCGCGGCGGCGACGTGGAGTGCGACAACGACGCCCAGGACCGCGACGGCGACGGCGTGCCCGACGACCAGGACTGCGCGCCCGACGATGGCGACATCCCCGGCGCAGCCGAGATCCCGAACAACGGCCTCGACGACGACTGCGATCCGGGCACGCCCGACGTGGTCGCCGAGTGTGAGAACGACGCGTTTGACGACGCCAGCCTCAACAACACCCGCGAGACCGCGACCGGCGTCGAAGACGGCAACCGCCGCGGCGTGCAGTATGGCGCGTTGCGCATCTGCGGCGACGAGTCCGACTGGTACACCGTGCGCGTGCAGGCCGGCGACGGCCTTGAAGTCGACGTCGCGTTTGACAACATGGAGGGCGACATCGACATGCGCCTGCTCAAGGCCGACCCGGCCGGCGGCGATCCGATCCTCGTCGACTCCAGCGTCGGCATCGGCGGCACCGAGACGGTCTACGAGCGCCGCGCCAGCGAAGACGCGGTCTACTTCATCCAGGTCTACCGCTTCCGGCCTGGCCAGTCGGACTACACCATGACGATCAACGTCTTCGAGCAGTGCACCGACGACACCGAAGGTCGCAGCGGCGAGCAGAACGACACCCGCGATGACGCGTCGGCGAGCTTCCCGCCGGTCGGCGACACCCGCCAGGCCTGCGACTACGACGACGACTGGTACACGTTCAGCATCAACGACCGTCAGCGCGTGCGCATCGACGTGCTGTTCCCCGACGCCGACGGCGACATCGACATGCTGCTGTATCGCGAAGGCGATGCCGCTGCCGTGTTCCGCGCGACAAGCTCCGACGACGACGAGGTGATCGATGAGACCCTCGACGCCGGCACCTACCAGCTGCGCGTGTATGGCTTCGGCGACGACACCAACCGCTACGTGCTCTTCCGCTCGAGCGGCACGACCGACACCGTGCGCCTGCAAGACGACAACAGCATCGCCATCCCCGATCGCGACGCGATGAGCCCGGGCGTGGCCGAGAAGGTCCTCAACTTCCAGGCCCCGGCGGGCGCGGTCATCCGCAGCCTGCGCCTGCGCGACATGGTCATCGAGCATGACTTCTTGCGAGATCTGGTCGTGACGCTGCTGTGGAACGGCGAGCCGATCGTGACCATCTGGAACCGCGAAGGGGGTGTTGACGGCGACGACGGCGGCCTCGACGACGACTTCCTGCCCTTCACCGGCGACAACATCGACTTCGACAACCGCGACTACCGCGAGTTCGCCGGGCTGCCCGCCACGGGCCGCTTCACGTTGCGCGTCGAAGACATGGCCCGCGCCGATACGGGCTCCATCGAGGACCTCGACGTGCAGATCGAGTACCTCGAGCCCTAACCCCCGCCCCCGGCGCTCATCGGGGCTTGCCCCGGACGCGTCGCTTCGCAGACGGTACTCTCCAAGCTCTTGGGGGAGACGCGATGCGTTCGCGAGTCGGGAGATGGATCGCGGTCGGGCTGCTCAGCCTGGGCGCATGTGATGACGGCGCCGATCCCGTCGATGGCGGCCCACCGCCGCTGCCCGATGCGGCGCCCCCACCCCCACCGCCAACACCCCCTGACCTGACGGGCCTGTACCGCGTTCGCGCTCAGCGCGTCGGCGGCGACTGCCCACCCTCTGCGTCGAGCGCCGACTTCATGCTCTACGCGCAATCCACCGACGAGACCGTTGGCTGGCGTGCGATCGCCGGCGAGCGCACCGACGGTGGCTTCACGGCGACCGGCGCGGGCCTCGACGATGTCTGTGGCGCCCCTGCCGAGACCTGGTCGATGACGGTCAGCGCCAATGGCCGCGCCTTCGCCGGCGCGCTCACGCAGGTCCTCCCCGGCTGTGAGGGCGCCCCCTGCACCCTGGAGTGGCAAGCCCGCGCCGAGCGTGCTGGAGCGCGCGCGGCGATGGACTATTCACAGATCGATCTCGACCCCGCTGACGTCGCCGTGCTGGCCGCCGAGGTCTGGCGCGACGCGACCTGGCTGGGCACCGCGGCGCGAGATGGCGGCCGCATTTGGCGCATGACCCACGACGCCGGCGTGCCCTTCCTCGATGCCGAAATCATCAATGGTTTCAAAAGCATCGACCCGAACCTGGCCGGCAACAACTTCGCGATCACCAGCATGACACGCGCCCTCGATCGCCTGGTCGTGGGCACCTGGGATGCCGACGCGCAGACGCTGGCTGAGCGGGGGCTCGACCTGCCCGTGGGCGACGGCTTTGGTCTCTGGCAGCGCGACCTGGACGCCGACGGCGGGGGGTGGACGCCCATCACCAGCGATGGCTTCGGCGACGCCACCCGCACCGCCGCCAGCGCGCTGATCTTCCACGAGGACGCGCTGTATGTAGGCGTGCGCAGCGCCGAGTCGGGCGCGCAGATCTTGCGCGTAGATGATCCGTTCGAGGTCGTGCTCACCGTGCCGGAGTGCCAGAACGTCACCGCCTTTGTGGTGCACGACGGTCGGCTGCATGCCGCGTTCGAGGGCTGCGCGACCGGCGCACGGGTTGACCGTCAAGGCGCCGCTGGCTGGGTCAACTTGGGCCCGGTTGGCGAGCAGGGCCTGTCTTTGGTGTCGCATGAAGACACGCTGTATGCGCTGGCCAGCGACGCCGAGGGCGTCGAGCTGCGGCGCCACGTCGGCGGCCAGCAATGGGTCGTCGAAGCAGCCAGCGGGTTCGCTGATCCCGACGCGCGCGTCGCCGGGCGCGGCCTGCGGGTGCATGACTCAGACCTGCTGATCTTCCCCGCCGGCGACTCCGCCTGGGCGACGAAGGGCGGCCGCGAGCTGCGCGACCTGACCCGCATCGCCACCGCCGAAGCCGACATCTCGCTGGCCGTGTCCTTCGAGCGGCGACTCTACCTGGCCACCCGCGGCGACGACGCCCTCGATCCCGCGTCTTTCGCCGACGCCGCGCCCGCGCGATTGCTGCGCGCCAGTTCGATCCTCTCCGAGACCGGCGGCGCGACGCTGCGCACGCTGCGCGATCGGGTGCTCGACGGCGCCCGCGACGCCGACAAGGCCTGCCCGCGCGTTGGCCATTGGTTCAACCCGGCCCTCGAGCATGATCAGCCACTGCGGGTGGCGCTGCCGCCCAACGTCGGCCCCGAAGACATCGTGCGCCTGCCCGCGATCTACGTGCTGCATCCCAGCGGGCTCAACGCCGACGCTGCCGCGTTCAACACCGCCGCTGAGCAGGCGATGACGAGCGCCGCGAGCTGTCTGTACGGGCGGCCTGGCACTATCCCGTGCATGCCCAACGAGGCCGACCGCGACTGCCTGACCCGCTGCCTGACCGAACGGATCGAGGGCGCCGACGGGGCCGCCTTGGTGGCCGACCTGGTGGGGGCCGACCTGGGCATCGATGACGTCGTATTGCCGGTCATCGAGCGCGTCGCCTTGGTGTTCGCGGGATACGGCGCCGGGGTCTACGCCGACGCGCCGATCGACGCGCGCTGGCAGAACCCGGTCGCATCGATCGGCGCCTTTGAGTCGGCGATCCCGGCCGTGGCTGAGTATGTCGAGCGGTGCTGGCCACTCTCGATCCGCGGCCCCGACGCGCGCATGACCTATGGTTTTGGCCAGGGTGGACACGCGGCGGCGAGCGCGGTGGGTGCCGGCATCTTCCCCGTTGGCGTCGCCCACGGCGCCCAGCTCGATCGCGACCGATTGATCGCCGAAGATGACGCGTGGTCGACGGCGCTGCCCATCCAGACCGGCGGCGCGCTCGCGTTCGTCGTCGCGGCAGACGCATGCGAGGCCCGCGCGTCGACATGCAGCGTCGCCCCGGTGTGTCAGGCTCAGAGCGCGGCCGGCGCTGCCGGGCAAGTCATCCTCGTCGAATCAAATGGCGACTGGCCCGCGCGATTGCCGGGCGTGTTGCGGGCGCTGATCTGGATGGACGCCGCCCTGCGCGATGAGGCCTCCGCGGCCCCCGCCTGCGACAACTTGCCCGACGCCGCCTGCGCCGACGTGCCCGCCGTCTGCGAATAGCGATCAGTCTATCGACGGCGCGGACACGGCCCGATAGCGCGTGCCGTCGAACGCAAAGACCGTCCGCGCCACCTCGACGTCGTCGGGCTTGCGATCGACCAGGTTAAACTGGGTCGCCCAGCTGCGCTGGGTCTCGACCAGCAGGGGCAGACCCCCAAACGACGGGCCGGGCATGGCCTCGATGCGCGCCGTCGATCGCAGCGTGTCGCCGCTCTCTTCGACCGGTAGGGACTCGCTGCGCACCGTGCGTCGCAACACGATCCGCAACACACGCGCGTCGGCCATCATGAGCAGCCGCTCGGTGCGGTCGGCAAAGCGCCAATCGACGGCCAGCAACGGATCGGCCGCCCGGTTGACGGGACGAATAGCTGTGCAGTCTGGCGCGTTGAGGACCACCCGCGCCTCGCCCGCCGCGATCAGACACTGTCCGGGTGCGGCTGGCGAAATGGCGATGACTTGTGGGACAAGGATCAGCGCGACGATAAATGCAGACATACAGTGCCTTGAGGCTGATCGTTCGACACAATGTGACCTCTCGGACGACGACCGGTCAACCGACGCACACCGCGAAAACCAGCAGGGATATCCAATGCAAGAATTCATCTCGATGGCAGCCAGCAAGTTCGGTCTCGGCGAAGGCGATGCCTCGAGCCTCACCGGTGGCATCCTGGGCAAGATCAAAGAGCACATCAGCGGCGAAGACTTCAGCGCCCTCGCTGACAAGGTGCCCGGCCTCGACGCGCTCGCGGCGTCTGGCGAAGACGCAGCGCCTGCGAGCGGCGGCGGCGGCCTGCTTGGCGGCCTCAGCGGTGCCTTCGGCGGCGGCGGCGGGCTGCTCGGCGGCCTCGCCGAGAAGGTCGGCGGCGCCGCGGGCATCATGGGCCTCATCGAGAAGTCTGGTCTCAGCATGGATCAGGCCGGCGGCTTCTTGAGCAGCCTCGTTGCCTGGCTCAAAGAGAAGGCCGGCGGCGGCCTCATCGAGAAGATCGTCGCGCAGGTGCCGGCGCTCAAGGGCCTACTCGGCTGAGGTTGGCTCGCACCAACCACGCCGAGACAGCCCCAGTCGTTCGAAGTCCAAGTCATTGAGGCCGCCCGACCCTGAGACGGCGGCGATCACCCGCGAAGGAGACAGCATGAGCTACAAGATTGACGAGATCGAAGGCATTGGCCCCGCGTACGCTGCCAAGCTGCAGGCCGCCGGCCTCACCACGACCGAGAAGCTGCTCGCCGCCTGCGCGACGCCCAAGGGCCGCGCCACCACGGCCGAGACCACCGGCTTGAGCCCCAAGAACGTGCTCACCTGGACGAACATGGCCGACCTGATGCGCCTCAACGGCGTGGCGGGCCAGTTCGCCGAGCTGCTCAAGGGCGCGGGCGTCGACACGATTAAGGAGCTGCGCCGTCGCAACGCCGCGAACCTCGCCGAGAAGATGACCGAGGTCAACGCGGAGCGTCAGTTGACCAAGGGCTCGGTCACCGAGGCCAAGGTTCAGGGCTGGATCGACCAGGCCAAGGACATGGAGCCCGCCGTTAGCTACTGATCGGCCTCTGA
>JBNMOZ010000205.1:0-9110 GCA_051276005.1 Bradymonadia bacterium
GAAGCCGCGACCCTGCTGGCTCGGCATCCGGCGTTTCCGGGGGGCTGCCCGCAGCGCGACGCGTGCCTCATCGACGCAGATTGGCGGCTGGTCTTTGAGGCGCTCAGTCGGGCCAGCGGCGCCCTGGTCGACGTCAACGACGCTCGAGCGGCGCGGCGTTGCCTCGCTGAAGCTGCCCGCGTGGCGGTCGCGGCAGGCCGCCATGCGCTCGGGGCCTGCGCCGAACCCGCTGCAGCCGGCGCGATGGTCGACGCCTGGCAGGACGACGACGCCCGCGCGCAGACCGTATGTCTCTGCAGTGGTGAGTGCGGCCTTGACGCGACCTGCGCCGACGCGCCGGTGCTGCGAGACAGCGGTGATCCTGTTGATTTCAATCGGCAAATTACCGCCTTGGCGGGCGCAGGAATTCTGCCGTGCCTCGATGATCCCCGCTGCGGTGCGCTGCCCGACTTCATTGAGCGTCTGCGCAGCGCGCTGATCGAGGGCGACTGCGCTGCGCGCGGCCTGCTGTCGGTCGCCGCGCTGATCATCGGGCGGCATTGCGCAGGGGTGGGGCGGCTGAGGCATCCGGGCACGGACGCCTTGGCGGCCGCCGTGGGGCGCTGGCCGTTGGGTCAGGCGGGGGCAGCGGCGACCGTCGCTCATCTCGATCGGGCCGTCGCGTTGTGCTTGCCGCCCTGAGGCGCAAAGCGCTCCAGGGGCGGGCTCGCTGCGGCCTCGCTGCGGCCTAGCTACGGCCGAAGGACATCAGGATGCGCAGCACGTACCAGAACATCAGCGCGACCGAAGCGAACAGGCCGAGAGACGCGGCGACATGGCTGCCGACCGGGTATGTGTGCAGCACTTCAGAGGTCTGGTAGAGCACGTACCCGGCGGCCAAAACGACCATGGCGAAGCTGAAGAGCAGGCCCAAGCTGAAGCCGAAGATGATCGACGCGACGATCAGCCCCATCGCGGCGAACATGCCCATGCGCAGCACGTTGCCCATGAAGCTGAAGTCCTTCTTCGTGTACATGACCAACGCCGTGAGGCCCCCGAAGGTCACCAGCGTAATCAAGCCGGCCGAGGCGATGACGTTCTGGTTGGCGAAGACGGGGACGGTCGACGCGATGTAGAGCATCGGCGTGAACATCACCGCTTGGATGAGCACATACAGGCCGAGCCCAGCGTACTGCATGCCTTCAGACCGACCCGACATCGCCCACTTCTGCGCCACCCCACCGGCGAGCATGAAGCCCACCAGGAAGATGAGCCACATGAACCGGCTGGTGCGCAGCGCGTCCATCATGCCCGTGGCGAAGCCGGAGTTGACGAGCACGGCCGAGAGGCCTGCGAACGCCAGGATCGCGCCGCCCAGGTGCGCGTAGGTCTTGCGAATGAAGTCGGTGCGAACGTCGGCCGGGGCCTCGGCGGGCACGTCGTAGAAGACCTCTTCGTGGCGGCCTTCCTTGAAGTCTAGATAGGACATAGCGAATCTCCCTTTTGAAGCCGTACTGCCAGCGTCACCATCGCGACGCGCGCAGGGCCGTAGGCACCCAAAATGGACACGCCACCGGGCCGCGTCAAGCCGACGATTGCGGGAAGTGCGACGAAAAGTGCGAAGCGAGCCGCTCCACATTATGGGGCGAATGCGTGATCACGCTCGGCGAGAAGCCGAGACGAGAGGCGTCGACCAGAAACGGCCTAGAGGCGGGCGTTGATCGAGATGAAGTAGGCAGTGCGCGCGTGGGTGTTCGATTCGGTGTCGAAGAACGGGTTGCGGATGCCCTTGTTGTCGTTGGTGCGCATCGCGCCAAACGTCTGCATGCCGATCGTAAACGAGAAGGCGTCGATGATGCTCGGCTCGCGCGTGCCCTGCAGCGCTGCGAGGGGCACGCCCGGGGGCGGCGCCGCGATGCCGATGAGGGCGGGCGCGACCGTGATGCGAAAGCCCGTGCCGTGCACGTCGCCCGTGGTCTGCACGCCATCCTGGGCAAACTCTGACGTCGCGCTGTCGTTCTTGAAGCTGACCGCGCTGTAGCCGTTGCCCCAGAAGTAGCTGCCCGAGATGCCCACACCCGGCAGCGGGGTCTGCCAGTTGACGCCGACGGAGGCGTCAAACGTCGCGCGGTTGTTGGGGGCGCCCAGTCCACCGGTGCCGCCGCGCACTGCGCAGAGGTTGGCGAAGCGGCCGCAGTCGAGCTCGATCGTGGCCGACTGCAGGGCGTTGAAGCTGCCGCCAACGGAGCCCGAGATCGCGACCGAGCCGGGCAGCACGAGCTGGGCCGTGTAGGACGGCGCAAAGCGCGTGATGAGGCCGGTCGCGCGGCTCGTCTTGCTGATGGGAATGACCAGGCCGGCGCTGGCGACGTGCACCACCGGGCCGGTCCTGCCGATCATATACGTGCCGCCGAGGTTCACGTCAGAGATCTGGGTCGTGTACGGCTGAACGGGTACGCCGCCGGCGATGAAAGCCCGCCCGAACGTCTCGCGCAGCGGGCGCTGGACGTTGACGCCTCCGAAGAGCGTGAGCCCTTTGACTGGCGGGCTCCAAAAGAGGCTGGCGCGCAGGGTGCTGACGACCCAACCGGAGTCGTCACCGCCACCGCCGAGGTCGACAAAGTTGGCCTGGTTGAAGGACAGCGAGGTCCCGACCGAGGCGCCAAACGGGTACCTCTCCTTGGCTTGCGACAGCGCGGGCAGCGTCAGCAGGAGAGCAAACAGTAGGGGCTTCATCAACTCGGCTTCCTCCGGTGGTTGGCCGGCATGCGACCACTTGCAAGTCCGTATCAGACATGCCTCAGAGTGAAAATCATGACCGCTGAGCCAGAATTTTCCATGCGAGCGGGACCTTGGAGGTGTGTGTACCGCCGTCGGGCCCGCGGACCGCAGACGCGGTTTCGTATCATGTCGCCGCAGCCCTCGCCAGCAGCCTGTGCTCTGCCGTACCAATCGGCGGCGAGCCATCGCTCAATTATGATACCACTGCGACATGTCAAAATCGGGACCGTCAGCGCCGTCACGGCCGGCACCACAGGACCGAAACCTGGAATGGTTTCGGCCGGATCCCCGGCCGCGCTTGATGCGCACCTGGCTGGTCGGTGTGGGGATGATGTTCGTCGGTATGGGTTGCTGCGGTGCGGCCTTTGTGGGTTTGCGGACCGACGCAGGCACCTCTGAGATGGGGTATTTCGCGCTCTTGTTGATCGGCGTGGTGATCGTCGCGACGACGATGACGATGATGGTGCGCAAGGCCCTGATCGTGCTCGCCGATGAGACCTGTCTCATCTTGAGGGTCGATGGAATCTGCTTCGTAAGCGAGCGCGCGACCACGGTGGTGCCCTGGGCGGCGATTGACTCGGTCTGCGCGCAGGGCAACGTGCTGGTCATCGACACTGATGACCCGAATATTGGTCAGATAAGAATGGCTGCGCAGTTTCTGGACGTCGACGCGCGTGCGTTGGCCGATCTCATCAAGAAGACCCGGCGACGCGCGCTCATGGGCATGTTCTAACATTCATAACGATTGCAGATTCTTGTTCTTTTGCTGCAAACCGCCCGGCCGCGCTGCGTCTCCTCGACAACGCACGAACAGGCAGCAGGAGAGACAGATGCAGCGCCAACCGACGCCTTGTCAGTCGAAGGGGTTCTCGCAGGGCATCCGCGTGCGGATCATCCCGGGCATCGATCACAAACGCGCGGAGCCGGCAGGCACGATCGTCGCTGTACGTGATATTCAGGGACGCCCCGCCTACATGGTTCGCCATGACTGCGGGCGGTTGCGCACGTGGCGCTCGGCGCAGTTGGGCAACGAAGCCCAGAGGCCGACCCGTCGTTAGAGTTGCGCGCTGCTGTCCGAAATAGAAAAGCCCGCCGAAAACGGCGGGCTTTTCAAGGGTACCGGAGGCCGGGATCGAACCGGCACGCACGTGAATGCACCAGATTTTGAGTCTGGCGTGTCTACCAATTCCACCACTCCGGCACAGCATCGGTAGCGGCCCGGAGAATGATCAGATCGACTTGCGGCGTCAAGTCAAACTGTTAACGAAGTTCGCAAAACGGTGCTCTCAGGGGTCATCGCCCGCATCTGACGGGTGATGAGCGAGCAGGACCATGCGAAAAGCCCGCGTCCCATCACGCAGCACCTCTTGGAGAATCGGCGAGCCAGGCAGGCGAAGGGCAAACCAAGAATGCGTGACCACGCGGCCCCGCTTGGTCGTATATCGCACGCAGTCATAGGTACCCGCTGGCACTGCAATGCGCGCAAAAGTGACGGCTGGATCGGTGGCCGAGCGTCGACCGTGCTCCGCCAACTCCGCCCATGTCACCGGGGCGTGCGCTGTTTCGCTCTGCGCCTCAGCATCGGTAGGCATGGCGTCTGCGTCTGCGTCTGCGTCTGCGTCTGCGTCTGCGTCTGCGTCTGCGTCTGGCTTCGGGCTCAGAGCGTCGTCGTCTTGGTTGGCCATGCTGCGCTGGCGAAGCGTGGCGCCGCGCGCATCAACCTTCACAAACTCCATGAGCTGGATGAACGGCGGTTTACCGGGTTGCTCGATACGGTAGCGGCAGCGCCGACCTTCAGGCGTCGCGGCGCGAATCTGTTCGGCAGAGAACGGGGGCTCGCCAGACGGCGGACGCTGGGGCGCGGCACCGCAGGCGGTCAGCAGGGTCATGACGATGCAACTCAAACCTGCGCCGGCAAGGGGCAACGACGCGCCGACAAAGGACAACCACGCGCTGATAGAGGGCACCGCGCGGGCTGCGCCAGAGCGTTCTTGGGCGCCGGTTCGCCGACTGTCGCGGCGGGTTCGCCGAGGTGACAGGGCGCTCTTGGGCTCAAGCGGATCAACAAACGGCGGCATCACTGATACTCTGCCAACTGCGGCGTGGCCCGAACAGGCGGCCCATGCACCCTGGTGATTGATTTCGGCGATGAGGAGCAGGTGATGAGCAGCGATTCGATCCTGGACATGATGATCGGCGACGACAAGACGCGGCAGGTCGAGCAGAAGACGCGTGCAGTGACGGCACAGCGGTTGACCGGCGATCTTGAAAAGGAGCGCCACGCCAAGCGGGTCGCCGCCGCACAGGAGGAGATGCGCGAGGCGCATATGCGCAGCGTCTCAAAGGCGGCCAACGCGCCCGTCGAGTTGGCGGGTCTGCGCGTAGGCATGCGCTTCGCGATGCGTGGCTGTGCCGAGCAGATCAACGGCGAATGGGTGGTGCAGCGCATCGATCCTGGGCCCGCCGGCGATGAGAGCCGCCGCTTGTACGCGCAGCGCATCGATGGGGGCCCCGGGTTCTTGCCGTTCACAGAGCGCAAGGCCCTCGACGCGATCCACGCCGGGCTGTTGGTGCGCTGATGTTGCGGTGAGGTCGCGGTTCAGTCTGCAATCAGGCGGACGCGGTCGATGCGGGCATCGCCGGTGGCGCGAAAGACCAGTCGCGCGTCGGCCGCGAAGGTGGGCGGGATGACGATGCGGCGGTCACGTTGCTGCCAGCCGTCGGTCTGTGCGCTCTCAAGGCCCGCGCCTTCAAAGTCATCGTTCGAGGTGCCGATGCCGAGGCGCTCATACAGCAGGCCGCTGTCGACCCGCCACGCGTACTGCAGTCGATACGCCCGACCAGCAGCGACGGGGATGGACAGATGCTGCATGCCGCCGTTTGCGCAGGCCGCACCGCCGGTACCCTCGAAGGCTGCGTTCGCCGTGCTGGCGCAGGTCAGGGGCCCATACCGGGTCCACCCCGAAAGGACGCCGTCGTCGAAGTCGCCCTCGCGCAACAGGCTGTCGCCGGCCGGGAGCGGTTCGAGGCGCAGCGCGTCGAGGTCGACGGTGCCCGTCGCGCTGACGACCACGCGCAGATCGGGGCTGCCGTCTACGGGCCATGTGAAGACGCGATCTTCGGCGATCCAGACGTCGCTCAGAGCCGAGCCGAGGTAGGCACCGCCAAAGGCGTCCGCGTTGCTGTTTGCGTCGCCAACGCGCACCTCGACGCTGCCCGTGCCGCGTCGATGCCAGCTGAGGCGGTAGCGCACGCCCGCGCGGGCTGGAACGCCCACCTGTTGAGCGCTGCGATCGGTGCAGCGCAAGATCTGACCGCCGTCCCACGCGTCTGACGCGATCGAGGTGCAGCCGGCCGGGCCATAGCGACGCCAGCCCAGCGCGAACGGGGCTTCGAAGCTGCTGTTGGTCAGGATGGCTGCGGCCTCGGAGACCGGCTCAAGCTGGAAGTCATCCACGAGCGCTTCGCCGTCGACGGAGAAGACCAGGTCGGCGGCCGTGGCGCCGTCGGGCGCCCGAAAGACGCGTTCGTAGGCGATGGGTCCATCGGTCACGGTCAGCGGGAAGCCCAGCGCGGGGGCGCCGTTGTTGAAGACCATGTCGACGGTGCAGTCACCGGCCAGGCAGTCCAGCGCTGCGGTGACGCGGTACACCTGACCGCCGCGGACGTCCAGATTCGCCTGGCGGGCCTCGCGACGTCCGCTGCAGGCCAGCGCCCACTCGCCCTGCAACAGCGTGCTGCGCACCCGCGTGCAGCCCAGCCGATCATGCGACGCCCAGGCCGCGCTCAGCGGACCCTCCAGATCGCCATTGATCAGCGCGCGGGTGCCCGGAGCGGGCCGCAGCTTCACTGCGTCGAAGTGCACCTCCCCGTACGCGAGCAGCACGATGCGCAAGTCGCTGGACCCGTGCGGCAAGTCGATGACGCGGCTGAAGGTCTGCCAGCTGCCGCGGGCATAGACGGCATAATCGCGATCGATGTCGGCGTTGCTGTTGGCGTCGCCCACGCGGATTGCCGCTGCGCCATTGGTCACCAGGGCTGCGCCCGTTAAGAGGTAGCGCCCGCCGGGCACGTTGATGCCGACGGCCTGATAGCGCTGCCCGTCGGCGCAGGCGAGGCTGCCCCCCCCATCATAGGCGTTGGCGGTCGTTTGGGCGCATTCGGCCGGGCCGTAGTTGCGCCATCCGCGCAGGTCGTCAGATTCGAAGCTGCCGCCGGGCACCAGCTCAGGATCAATCCGGGTCACGCGCACGTTGGCGATCTCTCCTTCGCCATCGGTCACCCTGAACATGGCACGCAGATCGCTCATATTATCGGCGGGCACGGCGACGACATGGCGCCCTTCATGCCATCGGCCGTCACCCACGAACGCGGGCACGCGCCCCAAAGCGCTGGTGTTCGACTCGCCCAGCCCGGGCCAGGCGGTGAGCACGCCATCATCGACGCGCCAATCGAAGTCGATGGCGTACAGCGCGTCGGGCTCGGGCACAAACCCCAAGAATTGGCAGCCCACGCGGGCGGCGCCGGCGAACGCGTAGATGGGCGCGCCGTCGAGGGTGTCGTCGCTGAGGGTGCAGCCGGTCGGTCCGTAGCGCACTGGATCAATGAGGATCGTCGTGGCCTGCGCAGGCTGCGTGCCGGCGAGGAGCTCGTCGAAGTCGTCGGTCCCGTCGCCGTCGGTGTCAGCGACCGCCGGATCGGCGCCACGCAGCGCCTCGGTGATGTCGGGCACGCCGTCAGCATCTGTGTCGGTGGGTTGATACAGGCAGACCGTGGCCTCGATAGGGCTCCCAGGGGTCGACTCCGTCTGATCACTGGTCAGCACCACGACATTGCCGAAGGGGTCGAGGGCGGCGTCGACGTCGCGGTACACGTGGCGTTGCTGGGCCGCGCTGTTGCGTTGCAGGTCGGCGATGACGGGGGCGGCCGCCGCGTGGGTCCACAGGCTCAAGGCGTCGGCGTTGCCGAACAATGCGCTGCGCTGCTTCTCGCGGGTCGCGACGATCAAGTGCTGTCCGCGGCGGACGGCGCCCAGGCTGCCGCCGACGCTCTCGTTCGCGAGGGTGAACGTCGTCATGGCGTCGGGCGGGCCCGAGGTCAGAAACAAGCCGCCATCGCTGGACACATTGTCGGCAGGCCCGCCATGGACGATCCACAGCTCGCCGCCGCTGGCGTCGACGATCCGTGGGCTCGCGCCCGTCGGGGCATCGGGGGTGAGGGGGTACGCGCTGCGCCAGATATCGCCAACCTGCCAGGTGACGCGCAGGCGGTCGGTTTCGGTGCGGTGGGCGACCACGAAGCCCATCCCGGGGATCTGCGCCAGGTCGACATCGCGACCGACCCCCAGGCCTGGGGGCGCGTCGATGGCCTCAACCGACCAGCTATTCGAGCCCTGTCGGTGTGCCACCCGCAGCGCGCCATCATCGCTGCCATAGGCGACCACGGGGGTCGTACCGTCGACGATCAGGCTGCACCATCGGCCTTGCCCAGGGCCGACGTCGACGGTCTCGGCGACCCACTGGTTGCCGGCCAGCCGTGCGACTTGGAGCCGATCTCGCGGCGCGTCGTAGTAGCAGACCCAAGGCCGGTTGCCTTCGAGCGCCACGCTGGTGTCGTGCACCTCATCGTCGGCAATCTGGCTGACAAGCGGCGCGATCTGCAGGGCGGTTCGGGCGCCGCTGCGGTCAATTTGGACGTACTCCAGTTCGCCAGTAAAGCGGTACAAGCGCGCAACATGGGTCGTGCCGCTGGGGTCGATCGCGAACGACACGGCGTCCGCAGCGTCGATCCCGGGCAGGCAGGTTTGGCTGAAGTCCTGCGCGTGCGCGGGCACGCTGAGCAGGGCGGCAAGAATAATGAGTCGTCGCATATCAGACACCATACTGGATCGACTGCGCGAGGGCGGCTTCCCATTGAGAGCGATCGCCAGCGACGCCCGATCCCGAACATGCGCAGCAGCAACCAAAGCGGCGCGAGCAGCGAGACGATGAAGGTGCCCTTGACGATCAGGGCGCGGCTGGGGCCGGTCCAGCGCAGCATCGAGATGACAAGGCCGCCGTATGCCGCGTTGGCGTGGTCGAGCAGCCGGCGCCCGTCCGGGTCGAGCAGGAGCTCGGCGTCGACGCGTTCGAGCAGGTCGACGGCCCGCACGGCCTCGGCTTGCTTGCGCGCTCCGCCGGCCTTGAAGGTCGCGGCGTGCACAGCGAGCCCGCTGTGCTTATCGGCCAGCCAGGGTGGTGACCACTTGCGTGGAGACCAGGTGGCGCCGCCAGAAACATGAGTGTTGCGAGGGTGACGACCATCAGACCTCCTGTCTTTCGGAGGCGCGACCGCATCGATCGCGGCAAGTC
>JBNMOZ010000206.1:0-9089 GCA_051276005.1 Bradymonadia bacterium
AGAGGCGCGCCTGCGGCGCGTTTTGTCCTGCCGTGCCAAGACTTGCATAGGCGCGCAGCGCTCGAAAGTGTCAGGTGTCCGGGTCTGACCCCGTGTCCAGTGGGTCTGACCCCGTGTCCAGTTTCGACGTCTTCAATGGCTTCGGGCGACAGGCCGACCGATGCCAGCACCGCATCCACGGGCAGCGCCATGCGCTCAAGCGCCCGCACAAGCGCCCGGGCCGACGCGGTCAAGAGAGTCAACATCGTCGCAGTGTAGCTCGCCTGGTTCGCCAACCGGGCACCGCAACCACTGGGGGCTGATCGAGTAGCCGCAGGGCGCAGATGAATGCGCCAGGGGCCAGCAGTGTAAGGCCCTGAAATTATGGGGTTCGATATTGGCATGCCGATTGAATACCAGGGCGCCTATGAACACCCGCGCGCCTCACAGTTTCTGGAGCCCATTCATGCGTACGCCCCGTTGGATCTTCGCCGCCCTGCTCACCGTGGTCGCCTGCGACGAGAGCGCTAAGACCGAGCCGGTTGGTGGCGACGACGCCGACGACACCTTCTTCGTCGGCGGCAAGGCGGACAACGGCTTCGACGGCTGCGCGCTGGACAACGTGCTGCGCTACGTCAACGGCGACGTGACGGTCGAGGGCATGAAGGCCAAGGGGGTGCACACGCGCGCCGCCAAGCGGATCGTGGCTTTCCGCGCCGGCCCCGACGCCGCTTTGGGCACTGACGACGACGCGTTCGTGGTCGACCTGGCCGCTCTGGACGCCATCAAGTACGTCGGCCCCGTCGCGCTGCGCCAGTTGGTCGCCGCCGCCGGCACCGACTGCCCCAGCGCTGTCGAGAGCGCCGTGATCTTCTCGCCGCAGCTGCGCGACGACAGCCACCTGGCCCGCGTCGTGGGCGAGATCAGCAAGACCCAGCGCAGCATCGACATCGCCATGTACAGCTTCCGCGACGGGGCGGTCATCGACGCCCTGGCCGAGGCCGTGGCCAACCGAGGCGTCAAGGTTCGGCTCGTGTTCGAAGGCGCCCGCGGCGACCGCAGCGATCCCCAGGGCAGCCGCTCGGGCCTGTTCGAGTCGATGGGGTTCGATGTGCGCTACATCAACAAGATCATGCACCACAAGTTCGCCATCTTTGACGGGCCGCTCAACCACCGCGACGAGGCATTGGGCACCCGCCTGGCCACCGGCAGCGGCAACTGGAGCTCTTCGGCGGCGACCAAGTATGACGAGAACACCGTCTTCCTCGAGAACCATGCCGAGGCCGCGCTGCGCTTCCAGCGGCAGTTCAACCTGCTGTGGGAGAACAGCCGAGACTTCGAGTCAGACGCGGTCTTCGACTACTACACGACGCTGCCCATCACCGATGCCGACATCGCCGCAATGGGCGACGACCCGGGCTTCGACGTGGCCTGGACGTCGGCCAACTTCCGCACCTACGTCTCGGCGCGCTTCGGGCCCACCTTCAGCGCCATCCGCGGCAGCAACGCCGTCTCCGATCGGGTGGTCGCGCTCATCGAGGGCGCCCGGTCATCGATCCACGTCGCCTCGGGCCACCTGCGCTCGCGCCCCATCTCTGAAGCGCTGATGCGGGCCGCCCAGGCCCGGCCGAACTTGGACATTCGCGTGTACCTGGACGGCCAGGAGTACATCAGCGAGTGGGGTCACGACGACCAGCTGGCCGGCCTGGACGACTGCCTCGAAGCCGCCGAAGGCAGCGCGGCGCGCACCGATGATTGCATGAACAAGGGCTTCCGCTTCGGCTACGCGGTCGGCCAGAAGGGGGTGGACGTGCGCTACAAGTATTACCACTTCAAGTGGGACGTCCGAAACGCGTACCAGATGCATCACAAGTACCTGATCGTCGACCGCAGCGTGCTGGCCACCGGCAGCTACAACTTCTCGGACAACGCCGAGCACAACACCCTCGAGAACATGGTCATCTACGACGCAGCCGTGTTCCCCGAGCTGGTTGAGGACTTCGAGGCGAACTTCGAAGCCACCTGGGTGACCGGCGAGGGCGAAGGGCTCTACGACGTGCTGCTCGACGACATCCGCGATGGCGTGGGCGACGTCCCCCTGCACTTCGACGCCATGGCCATCGACCACAGCCAGATCGCCACCCTCAAGCGCGCCATCAGTGATGCCTGCCCCCAGGCCTACGACTTGCCCCTGGGCACTCGAATCTGCGAGCTCTAACAGGCTATTGAGACTGTATTGGCTGCCCGGGTTTGTAGTGTAGACCTGCGGTTCGAGATCCGCTTTGGGCTTGCGAGTCGCGGGCCTGCGCTCCAGACTGGGGCCATGCGCGTACTCATGTTTTTGACTGTTTGTGTTCTGTCCATCGGCTGCAAGGGGCCTGGCGATCCCTGCGCCCTCAGCGCCGATGGCCAGCGAGATCCATGCAGCACCCGGTGCCTCAACGTGCCGATGAACTGCCCGGATGGGGCCCACACCAACCCGGGCGTGTGTGCCGGCGCACCCTGCGAGGGGCCCGAGGATTGTATCGAGGGGTGGCTGTGCTTGCCCTACGAACAGAATGAAGATCTGGCCTACTGCGCGCCCGCCCACGTCTGCGGCGAGTAGCGGTCGGTCGGTATACCGGCGCGCGTTCACCGCGGCTCTGTGCTCGGCTTCGCGGGGATCGCACGACGATGACCGCTCCGCCATGGAGCAAGGACATGCCACCGGAGTGTCAACGCTCAAGCCAGACTTCGATCGGCTGGTCGCGCTGCCATTCAAGCACCTCGTCGGCGCCCATGGTGGCCTCCTGCGTGACGACGGCCCCGCCCTGCTGTGGGCGTGCATCGCGAGGACGTACGGCGCGAGCCACTCAGCTGCCCATGGGCCGCTGCAATATCAGGTGCACTGGAAGACCTGCCGGACCGTGCGTTCGATGGGATTGACGAACACGTAATATCGACCGAAGAGGACCGGATGACCACACAGCGCAAACGCGAACTCGTCCGTGTCGTCTGGCGACGCTTCGCGGCCTTGTAGCCAAGTCGAGCAGCCCAACTCTAACGTGACGTCACCGTCGTCGTCGACGCGCAGGTACGTTCGGTCCTCGTGTTCGTCGAACAGCTCCTCGTTCTCGTCCTCGAGGCCGTCGGGGCCGCCACAGTCTTCATCAATATAGGCGTCGAGAGACGGGCGCACGTCAGCGGGTGTGGGCATCTCGACCGGCCCGTACTCCCGCAGCGTGTATCGCCCATCAGCCTCAACATGGAAGCTGAGGTTGTCGATGCCGACCTCGTGCGCCACCACGCAAATCGGGATGCCCTCCAGCTCTGCTCGGATCGCCCCGCCGTCAACCTTCAGCAGCGGACGAAGCAGGTTGTCGGGAATCGAATCGGGATCGCCGAAGACCTCGGCCAGCTCGGGCATGCAGAGCCACTGCGTTGGCTTTGCGCTCGCAGCCAACGTAACAACATGAGGGATCTTCATGACATCTCCGATGCGTATCTGCCTGGTCGGCCAGAGACCATCATGGCCCGTCTAGAGTGCTGGCCTGCTGAAATCGCGCTGAAGCGGCTGCCAAAGACCAATCCGACTTTCTCATTCGTATCGTAACCCGATTCATTCCGGCCAGCCACGGAGCACTTGTACGGCGCAGATCGCGTCGGCTGACCTGACTGTCGCTGATGCGACTAGGAGCCTGTGATGTCTCGTATTACGGTGTCTGCTTCGATCCTCGTCTTGGCCGCCGCCTGCCTCATCGTGGGGGTGGCGCATGGTGAACCCGGCCCCGATGGCGCTGAGCGCGCGTCTGAATGTGAGGGCAAGCGCGGCGACCACGGCGCCCGCCACCGCGGCAAGCACAAGGGCGGAAGGTTCTTGAACCCCGAGCACTTCGAGCGCCTCGCCGATGCGCTGAAGATCGAGCCGAAGATGCGGGCGTCGCTGGCCGCTGAGTTGGAAGCAGCGCGGGTGGAGCGCGACGCGCAGTCAGACGCCGTGCACGCCGAGAAGAAGGTGCTGCGGGCGCTGCTCGACGCCGACACCCCCGATCGCGCCGCGGTGCTGGTCCAGGTGGAGCGCATCGGCGCGAAGAAGCTGGCGATGAAGACGCTGCAAATCACCACCATGCTCGACCTGCGTGCTGCGCTGAGCCCCGAGCAACGCGCCCAACTCAAGGCCAGGATGCAAGAGCGCCGCGCGCGCCACGGCAAGCGCGGCGAATGAACCCTGCCTGGCTTTGGCCGCGCACTGGGCGCCTGTGGCGAATGCGCTACGGCCTCCTAGATGCCCTCCTCAGACGCGTCGAGATCACCCGCCCCACCGCGTCAGAGCGACCCAATTGCTTGCGTCGTGTCGCAGCACCGACTGCATGAAGCTGTCTGGGTTGAGCGCGGAGAAGATCTCGATGTCTGTTGCAAAAATATCGCTGGGTGTACACAGCGCCTTCTCTTCGGAGATGTCCTGCGCAAGGCCAGTGATGCGGCTCGCCTTCATGCGCAGCACCACGATCAAGGCCTTGCTCACGTCCTTGGTATACGCGGCGTAGCCTGCCTCGGCAGTCGTGTGCTTGAGGACGTAGACGTTGCGCGTCGTCTTCATCTCTTCGATGCGGTAGTAGAGCGCCGTGTGCGAGGTCGCCCAGGCGGTCAGGCAGTGGGTGGCCTGGGTCGCGAGTCGCTGCGCCTGCTGCTGGACCTCGGGCGATTTGAAAATCTTGAAGAAGCCCTTTGCGCGGGCAATTACATCGGGCGGCCGCGTGATACCGCAGCGGCTCGCGATGTCTTTGAGGTGCCCGTCTCGGGCCACATCGAGGCCGGCCGCGTCACCTTCGCCGCCGGTCGGGGCGAATTGGATCGCCTGTTGGGGCAGCGTCAGATCGTTGACCGCAGATGCCGTTAAACCGAGCGCTCGCAAGTAGGCGACACCCACCTTGAGCTGCTGCACGACCGGGTTGGCCTTATCGGTGACCGGGAGCGCAAGTCGCATGTCACGATTGCGGGCGAAGGCGCCCTCCAGATCCGCCGTGTCGTTGCCGGTGCGCGAGAACTTCGATCGCAGCCCGCCTCGCTTGATGAAGCCGGCGACCTTCATGTTGGTGGTGTGATAGACCCAGTCGCTGGGCACGGTCGGCGCGATGCGAGGACCGGCGAGCGCTGCGAGCTGCCTTCGAGCCTGAGGACGGACCATCGTTCGGCAGCGCGGACACGCACTGTCTCCGGCCCCCAGCGGGCTGATCTTCATACAGGACGTACACTTGTAGAGCAGGAGCGGCGCCGCACCGCGCGGGCAGAATTGGCAATTGAATGGGCCGGTGTCACGGACGTTCGCAACCTGCACATAGCGGCTGCAGCGGGGGCATGTTGTCAGCATCTATCGACTCCATGTGGGCAACTAGACGGTACAGAGTTTCACGGGCGTCAGCGCACGACAAGGGCGGCCCGCTGACGCGTCGGGCCGCCGACTCCGAGAAGGTTGGCTCGACCCCAGCTCCGAACCCAACGGCGCCCGCTGAGGCCGCGTCCAAGATGAAGGGCTGGTGAGGTGGGTCAGACGAGCAACGTTTCGGCGGCCGAGAGGGCGACTCAAACGGGCGCTCGCTTGCCGCGGGCGATGCTTAGAATACGGCTCGGCTGTAGAAATAGTCGCGCGACGACGCCATCGCCTTTTGCCAGTCAGCGCTGGCTGATACCGGGTAATTCTTTGGAAAGTCGAAGGCAGTCAACGCGCCGTCTTCAAGGTCCAACACGATGGAATCGGCGCCGCCTGCCATCGGCCGGATTTCAGGCGGTGACCCGAAGTAGTGACCGGCAATGCTACTCGCGATGCGATGCGACGACGCGTCTGGGCCGGCGCCCATGATGATCGTCGCGGTGACGGTGCCGGCGAGTCGTCGGTGCATGACTTGCGCCACCCACGATGCCGCCATGCTCGCGACCCGCACCGCATCGCTGTCGAAATGGGCAAGTGCGCCGCTCTTGGTTTGAGCATTGTAGAGGGCAAGACCCACGCAGGGCTGCATGCCAACAGTGCCCATGTAGCGCTTGCCCTGACCCGTGTAGGCCAATCGAATGCCATAGTGGGCCTGCTCAACCCAAATCACTCTCGTTGCGGGGCACGCTGTCTTCGGGATTGGGCGCATAGGTAGCTCCTGACGTTGCGGGGGTATTCTCGCACTTGTTTGGGTCGAGAGCGCAAGCCTCAACATGTGCCGGTGGTCGAAATTTGTAACCGTCCCCGGCGCACCCTTGCCTGGCCAAAGTTGTTGGAGCGGTGCCCAGACCGCTGCCCAGAGTTCTGCCCAGAGTTCTGCCCAGGACCTCCCCCGTATGAGTCTGAGTCGGCCGATCGAGGCGTGACGCGGGCGTCTATTGGTGTCTATTGGCGCGCTGCCCTGGCGGCGAGTGATGCATTCGTAGAATCATCTACCCGAATACCGAGTTGGGGGTGGGAGATGCGCATGTTTTCGCAGCGGTTGTGGTGGGTGCTCGCGCTGGGCTTCGTGGCCTGTGATGACGAGACGAGCCTGGGTGTCGTGGACGCCGCTCGGACCGACGGACGGGTCAACCAGATCGATGCGGCCGTTGAGGGCATGGCGCCGCCCGACGCGGCAGCCGGTGACATGCGCGTGGTCGACATGGCGGTCGTCGATATGGCCGTCGACATGGCCGTCGACATGGCGGTCGATCAGGCCGTCGACATGGCGCTGGCCCTCGACCGGGGCGCCGACGCGGGCGCCGACGACGGGGTGGCCAGTGACGACGGCGTGGCCCTCGATGAGGGGGTGGCCATTGACGACGGCGTCGACGAAGGCGCCGCGATCGATCAGGCCGTGCCCGACATGGCGCCCGCAGCTGATCAAGGCGTGCCCGTCGACATGGCCGCTGGATGCGTCGCCGATGAGCTCTGCGTCGCGGGGGTGGGGATCTGCGCCGAGGGCCGGACCGCGTGCCCCGACGGCCTCGACGGTGACGCCACCTGTGAGTCGATCAACCGCGGCGTCGCCGAGGGGTGTGATGGGCTCGACAACGACTGCGACGGGGCCACCGACGAGGCCCTCGCGATGGGGTGCTACGACGGCCCCGGCGACACCGCTGGGCGAGGCGCATGTCGCGAAGGCCAACGGCGCTGCGTCGATGGCGCCTTCGGGGCGTGTGAGGGGGCTGTGATCCCGCAGCCCGAGGTCTGCGACGGCGTCGACTCGGATTGTGACGGCGCGCTCGACGAGGGCGCCGACGGTCAGCCCATCGCCCAAGAGTGTTACAGCGGGCCCGATGGCACCCTGAACAACGGCGTGTGTCAGGCGGGGCGACGCACCTGCGAGTTTGGTGGCTTCGGCGCCTGCGTCGGCGAAGTGCGACCGGGCGTCGAGATTTGCGACAGCGTCGACAACGACTGCAACGGCGGCGTCGACGACGTCGCCGTGGGTGGATGCGATTGCGTCGGGGGCACCGTGCAGGCCTGCGCGTCCGTACCCGTTGAGGCCCGCGGCGTAGGTCGTTGCCGAGACGGCAGCCAGCGCTGCCGCGACGATGGCGCGGGCTTCGGCGTCTGCGACGGCGAGCTTGGTCCTATCGAAGAGCGTTGCGATGGCGTCGATGACGACTGCGACGGCACGCTCGACGAAGAGGTCGCCGGGGTCGGCGCGGCCTGTCGCGTCGGGGTGGGCGCGTGCACCCGCGATGGCGAGCGGATCTGCGATCCCGACGACGGGGTTCGCTGCGACGTGGTGGCTGGCTTCCCGGTCGACGAGGTGTGTGACGGGCAAGACAATGACTGCGATGGCTCAAGCGATGAGCGCCTCAACCTCGGCACCAATTGTGCGGTGGGCGTCGGCGCCTGTCGGGCGACCGGGCAGCGCGTCTGCGGCGCCGATGGCGCGACCGTATGTAGCGCACAACCTGCGCCCGGACAGGCGGAGGCATGCAACCAGATCGATGATGACTGTGATGGCATCACCGACGAGGGGCTGGGCCTGGGCGAGGCCTGTGTGGCGGGCGCCGGGATTTGCCAGGCCGATGGCATCCAGGCCTGCGGGGCGAACGGCGCGGTGATCTGTCAGGCGCAGCTTGGTCAGGCCGGGCCCGAGATCTGCGATGGCTTGGACAACGACTGTGACGGCGACACCGACGAAGGCTGGCGCGTAGGCGTGGCCTGTGGCGCGGGCGTCGGGGCCTGCCGTGATGAGGGCGAACGCATCTGTGACGGCAACGGCGCGGTGCGCTGCTCGGCCACACCCAATGCGCCGGGCCCCGAGGCCTGCAACGCCCTCGATGACGACTGTGATGGGCGCACGGATGAGCGCCTCGGAATCGGCGACGCGTGCGTGGCGGGCGAAGGCGCCTGTCAGGCTGACGGTGTTCAGGCCTGCGCGCCTGATGGCGCGGTGATCTGCGTCGCCGAGATCGGTCAAGGCGGCGCTGAGGCATGCAACGGCGTGGACGACGACTGCGACGCCACCGTCGACGAAGGTTTCGGGGTGGGCGACGCCTGTGAGGCCGGCGCCGGCGCCTGCCGTGTTGTTGGCGCGATGGCGTGCAGCCCAGACGGCCAAGTGGCCTGCAGCGCAGTACCAGGTCAGCCCGACGCCGAGCAGTGCAACGGCGCAGATGACGACTGCGACGGCGCGACCGACGAGCGCTTGGGTCTGGGCGACGCGTGTATGGCGGGCGATGGCCAATGCCAAATCGAAGGGGTCCTGATCTGCGGCGATGACGGCCAGCCGACTTGCTCGGCGCAGCCGGGAGACCTGGGCGACGAGGTCTGCAATGACGTCGACGACGACTGCGACGGTACGGTCGACGAAGGCTTTGGCGTCGGTGATGCCTGCGCGGCGGGTCAGGGCGCGTGCCGCGAAGACGGCACGCTCATCTGTGACGGCGCGGGTGGTGCACGCTGCAGCGTCGAAGATCGGGCGCCGGCGCCTGAGACCTGCAACGACTTTGACGACGACTGCGACGGCGCGACCGACGAGGGCTTCGACCTGGGCGCGGCCTGCGCTGACGGCATCGGAGAGTGTCGCGACGAGGGTGTGCTCGCCTGCGATGGCGACGGCGGCGCAGCCTGTGACGCTGAGGCGGGCCGACAGGGCGAAGAGGTGTGCAACGACCTCGACGATGACTGTGATGGCGCG
>JBNMOZ010000207.1:0-9063 GCA_051276005.1 Bradymonadia bacterium
GTTGGGCTCCTCCCGATCGCAGGACAGGTTGCCGTTCTCGCTGATCAGGCCGCAGCACTGGTAGCCGTCGGTGATCAGGATCGCGAACTGGCGCCGACCGGCCACGCGGCCCGCTTGGTAGCGGCGCGCGGCTTCGAGGCTCTGCCAAGTCGGGGTGTAGCTGTGACGCAGGTTGTCGGGCAGCACCAGGTTGTCGCTGATCTGCTGCGCGGTGTTCGCGCCAATGCCCACCACCACTTCACCCGTGGTGCAGCGCGGCGTGTTGACCGCGCAGCCCGCATCGGCGCGGTTGTAGTTGCAGGCACCCACATCGCCCTCGACGCCGTTGGCGCCCGTGCCAGACGGCCCCGGGTAGAGCATCAGGCCAAAGTGCGCGGCGTCGCCGTGCGCGGCCAGGATGTTGTTCGTCGCGGCCCGAGCGATGTCCCATTTGGGCTGCCCGTCCAGCTCAGACCGCATGCTGACCGAGCGATCCAGGATCACCATGATGCCCGGAGATTCGCACTGTCGCTGGGCCTGAGCCACGGCTGGAGCGACAATCATCGCCACCAGCGCGGCCATCAACGCGCGGCCCGGATTCTTCAGAAAACTCTGCATCGTAAACATTACCCCCTACTCACATGCTGCCTGGGCAGCCCCCTGCGGATCAACCATCTGCCGATCAACCGGCTCGGATCATCTGTTTGCGGATCATCCTCTGCGGATCATCCGATTCAATCGCCGTCTGCCAACCGCGGGTCGACCTCGAAGACCGCTTGACCGTTCGGCAAGCAGGCCAGGCACACGGGTTGGTTGGGCTGCAGCCCATCGAAGAGTTGCCGGATCGACGTCAGCGTGCGCTCGCCGTCGGCGCCATCGCGCGCGGTCCGAGTGCCGTCTGAGTGTAGCGTCCAAGCGGCGTTGATCTTCATGACGAGCATAAAATCATTTCGCTTAGTTGTCGTCTGCACGTGCTTCTCACGCACGACCCCCCGCACGAGCAGCGGGTCGGCCTGGGCCAGCACGATGCGCCCGCGGCGGCTCGAGAGCAGGCCGGCGACCATGCCGATGGCGGCGACCCCCCCGCCGTACGCCAGGTTCTGCGTCATGCCCCAGATGAAGAGGCCGCCGGTGAGTCCCACCAGGCTAAAGACGAGCCCCATCAGCACTCGACTGACGCCGGCCACCTTGAGGTAGCGCATCGCGCGGTCGTGGATGACTTTGAGCTCGGCCTCGGGGGCATTGACGGGCGCGTCGGCGATCATGAATTGGGCGACTCCAGCTACGAATGGGCCAACCTTCGGCTCGATATGCGAACATGCCGCGGTCGACGTCCGAATCGAAGCCCCCGTTTGCCATCCTGCTGCCCGAGGTGCAATGCGCTCGCCTATTCGATTGTGTCTGCCGCTGCTGTCGGTCTTGTTGTTGCCGGATCTCGCCCGCGCCGATCCACCGCAACCCGACGCGCCCGCTGCGCCGCCCGCCGTATCTGCGCCCCCGTCGACGCCTGCCCCGCCGGTCGTGTCGCCCGCGCCCCCGCCGGTCGTGTCGCCCGCGCCCCCGCCGGTCGTGTCGCCCGCCACCGCTGCGTCGGTGCCGGTGGCCGCGCCGGCCGTCCCCATCGCGGCGCCGGCGTCCGAACTCGCCCCCACCCCCGACCAGTACGGCGCGCAGATGCACCTCGAGCTCTCGATCTTCGGACGGTATACGCCCCAGATTGACTTGGCTGAGTTGGCGAGCGCGCCGGGCCAAGGCAGCGCGAATGATGCGGCCTTTGGGGGCCTGGGTTTGCAGCTGTCAGTGGGGGTCGAATACGCGCCGTTCGAATTTGGCATCGATCTGGGCCGCGCCGCTGGCGGGCTGGATGCCGCGAAGATCGACAGCCGCTACTTCAACGGCCGCGATCCCGCTGCGCAAGCGTCCACGCACGAGGCAGGGCTGAGGCTGTGGTGGGTGCACGCCGCGCATCCCGACTTTCAATGGCTGATGGGACCGCACGCCCGCTGGCTCATTCACACCAGCGAATCGGGCATCAGCCGCGCTCAGCTCAACGCCTTCGGGGTGGGTGGTCAGCTGGGTTTCCGATGGCGCACGAACCGCATCTCGGAGCTGGTCGATGGCGCCCTGAGGGTCGTCGCGTCGGCGCACGGCAACCTGCCGACGGGCGTCTCGCTGCGTCAGGCCAGCGGAGATTTGCTCTTCGCCGAGTCGTCGCCGGAGGGGATCTTCTTCGATTTCGGGCTGAGCATCGGCTACGGCATCACGTTCAGGTAGGCGGCCCCGTGAGCGCTGCGCGATCAGCGCTGCGGCACCGGCAGGCGTTGATGCCACCAAGCGCCGGTCGCCAATCCACCCAAACCCAGCACGATCAAAGAGGGAAAGACGGGCGCGCTGCCGCGGGCATCGACGCATCGCCCTGCCGCATCCTGGGTCACGCACGCTGGGCTCGTGAAGTAGCCGATGACGCCCGCGAAGAGCGCCGTCGCCGACACGCTGAGTAGAATCGTGGAGCCCGTCTTGGCGGGCGCGACGGCGGTCAGGCGCTCGTCGATAGACGCCAGCGCCCCCACCGCGCGCAGCCCGTCGGCCAGCGTCGGTGGCGCGAGCAGCAGCCCGCTCAGCGCCCAGACCTTGACCAGCGCCAAGGTCGCGATCACGCGCCCTCCGCGACCACCGCCCGGCCGACCGCCTCGACGTCGTCAAGGTCGAGCCGACGGGCAACATCGAGCGGAAAATCGCGCCCGACGAAGCGCCCGCGGACGGCGTCTTCAGCAAGCTGGCGCGCAGCGCTCAAGGCCGCCCCTTTCAAGGGGTGATGGGCGATGAACACCGCGTCGGGCATGAACCCGTATCCGATCGGGCTGCCGGTCGTCGGGTGATCGAGCGCCTCGAGCACCCCCTTCATCCGCTCCGGCGACAGCACCAACGAGCCCACGTCGTAGCCCACGATGAGCAGGCCGTCCTCGGTCTGCGCCGTCTGCGTCACGAGCGTCTCAGCGTCTGCCAGGCCATCTTGGTACGCCGACTCCAGGGTCGAGATGTCGCGCCCCGGCTGCGGATCCAAAGGCACGACGTGATGCGGGCAAACCAGCGTGTAATAGACGATGTGCTCGCCCACGGTGACGCCCGCCAGCGTGCGCGGATCGACGCCCAGCAACGCCTTGGGCCGCAGGATCTTCTCGACCCGCGCCTTCGCGTTGCAGATGGGGCACTGATCGAGCCGATCGTCGCGCATCGCGAAGCGCTTCGTCGCCGGCTCGTAGCCCAAGAAGGCCATCAGCTCGGCGACGCCCTCTTCGCCATGCGCCGTCTGCCGACCCGCGATGCCGAGGATGTTCCAGCGCCCGACGACCTGCCCCTGGCCATCGGCGATGATCAGGGTGCGGCCGTGCTCGACGCGAATCGAATGCTCTTTGATGCGGGCCCGAAGCACTTCGAGCAGATCGAAGGCCTCGTCGACCGCGGTGATGGTGGGCAAAAAGAACGCCCGCGCGCCGTCCACGAATGACCGCCCGCCATGCAAGCAGCGCAGCACGGGCCCGCCCAGGTCGACCGCGGCCGAGATGGGCCCGCGCGCCAGCAGCAGGCGCTCCCCGTCATCGATGACCTGCACCCGGACCTGGCGCACGCCGGCCAGATCGATGACGCAGTCGACCAGCGCCTGCGAGTCGGCCACCGCGAACAGATCGACCGGCGTCTTCGGCGCGGGCATCCATTCGCTGTAGTCGCCGCCCACCCGCCCGAGCAGAGCGGCTTGGGGGCCGTTGATGAACTCGAGCACGTCGTATTCGCGGGGATCCCAGCGACTGAAGTGGCTCATCAACTCGCCGTCCTCACGCGCGGCCGGGTCGGGATCGTTCAAGACGCCCGGGCGGGCGCCGATCAGGTAGCCGGGCTGTACCTCATAGACGACCGGCTCGCCCTCTTCGAGGTGCTCGGCGACCAGCTCTCGCCAGCCCGCCCGCGGATCGAGGAAGGCGCCCATCTGGTCGCGGAAGGTCAACTCGTCGCGCGGCAAGGCCAGCGTCGTCGGCTCGCCGCGAGACGCCGCCCGCCAAGTCTGGCGCGGCCCGTTGGCGTCGTACTCGATCAGCCAGTCGTAGCCGACCTCGCCCAGGTAGCGGGCGTACAGGCCAGCGACGGCCTCGAATTCGGTGTCTTCGGCGTTGCCATCTGAGGGTTGAAAGGCGCGCCGGGGCGTCCACCACGTCTGCAGCACCTGCTCGATGACCTGCGGCGCGGAGCCTCGACCGGCACCGGCGAACGCGTCGCGCAACACCACGCTGCGGTCGGTCTTCGCGCAGAGGTAGAGCACCTGTGCCTGGTCGAACGCCTCAGCCGCTTGATCAGCGATGAGCGCCCGTCGGTCTTCAATGAAAGCGGTGCGGAAGCGCGCGATGGCCTCGGCACGGCGGGTCAGGTTCGGGTCTGCCACCAGCTTACGAACTCCTCGAACTCAATTTGTCCGTTGCCGTTGTGATCGACGATGGACAAGCCCACCGCGATCTCTGCCTGATCAAACTCCGGGTCGAGCGCCCGGCAAAGCCGCGTAAACTCAGCCGCATCGACCACGCCGTTGCCGTCGCTGTCGAAGTGATCGAAGATCTCTCGAACTTCAGCCTGATCCGCCATTACTTGGCAGCCTTGCCGTAGGTGCCCCAGCTGATCTTCAGGGTCTCGATCTTGACCGGGGCCTTGGGGCGATTGCGGGCTGCGGTGGGCACGCGCGCGATCTTCTTGATCAGCGCGATCTGCTGGCACTCGCCGAAGACCGCGTGCTTGTTGTCGAGATGACGCGTGGCCTTCTCGGTGAGAAAGAACTGGCTGCCGCCCGTGTTCGGTCCGCGGTTGGCCATGCTCAACAGGCCACCCTTGGTGTGCATGAGCTCGGGGTGGAACTCATCCTTGATGCTGTAGCCCGGGCCGCCCGTGCCCTGCCCGAGGGGATCGCCGGCCTGGATCATGAAGTTGGGGATGACTCGGTGAAAGATGATGCCGTCGTAATACGGCTTCTTCTTCTTGGTGTTGTCGTTGGGGTCGGTGAACTCTTTGTTGCCTGTCGCCAAGCCCGCAAAGTTCGCCACGGTCGACGGCGCGCGCCGGTAGTGCAGCCGGCAGTTGATCACGCCGTGGTTCGTATTGAAGGTCGCCAGCAGGTCGTCGCCCGACCCAGGCACCTTGGCGAGCGCCGCCTTGAGATCGGCGTTCTTCATGGCGTCGGCCTTGCCGTCGGCGAGCGCCGCGGTGGCCAGGAGCAGGATCGACAAAGAGATCAGCGCGCGCATCGGGAGCCTCCAAACACCAGTGGTAGCGCGGGCAACATACAAACTGGCACCCGGCGATGCCAGCGCCACGGCCCAGGGCCCATATTGTGCTGGCTCCG
The DNA here is from genome assembly GCA_051276005.1 of Bradymonadia bacterium. GTDB lineage: Bacteria > Myxococcota_A > Bradymonadia > UBA7976 > UBA1532 > JBNMOZ01. The sequence goes on from JBNMOZ010000207.1 coordinate 5,363, forward strand.
ACGTTGCCCTACCCTGCGCGACCCCACAGGACAGCGAGGCCCGCGTGCAGACTCAGACCTTTGCGATCGGTGAGACAGAGATTACCCTGGCGACCGGCCGAATGGCGCGCCAGGCCCACGGCGCAGTCGAACTGCATCAGGGGGCGACGCGCATCCTCGCCACCGTCGTCGGCAGCAAGGGCGACAGCGACGCGGACTTCTTCCCGCTGACCGTCGACTACCGCGAGCGCGCCGCCGCGGCGGGTCGCATTCCGGGCAACTACTTTCGCCGCGAGACGCGCCCGGGCGATCACGAGACGCTGACCTCGCGGGTCATCGATCGCGCGCTGCGGCCGCTGTTCCACAAGAGCCTGCGCGCCGAGGTGCAGATCGCCGTGACCGTGCACAGCGCGGAGCCCGACGCCGACTTGGCCGGTCTGGCGCTGATCGCGGCGGGGGCTGCGGTCCACCTCTCGGACCTGCCGTTCGATGGCCCCGTCGCGGCCTTGCAGATCGCCCAGCGGGGGGCCCGCACCGACCTGCTCGTCAGCGACGCAAACTGCGCGGGCGCTGAGCTCTCGCTGATCATCGCGGCGACACGCCGGGGCCCGGTGATGATGGAGGGCGAAGGCGCCGAGATCGCCGAGTCGGCCGTCGTCGCCGCGCTGCAACTGGCGTGCGACGCGCTGATCCCCGCCTTCGACGCGATCGACGCGCTGCGCGCCGACGCCGGCGTGCCCAAGCGCGCCGTGCCCGCCCAGACGACGGCGGCGGTCGAGGCCGACTCCGCGCTGTTCGACCGCGTGCAATCCGACGACAAGCACGTGCGCGCCGCGGCCCGCCGGGCGCTGCTCGCCGACGCTGACGATGCTGCCGAGGCCGACGCGCGCCTGCGCCACGCGATCCGCACCGCAGCCATCGAAGGCAAGCGCCTCGACGGGCGCAGCCCCACCGACATCCGCCCGATCGAGTGCGCGGTTGGCCTGCTGCCGGTCTGCCATGGGTCGGCTCTATTCACCCGCGGCGAGACCCAGGTTTTGGCCAGCACCACCTTGGGCGGCCAGCGCGAAGGCCAGGACGTCGACCGCCTGTTCGGCATGACGCGCCAGCGGTTCTTGCTGCACTACAACTTCCCGTCGTTCTCGGTCGGTGAGGTGCGGCGCGGCCGGCCCGGCCCCGGTCGCCGCGAGCTGGGTCACGGCAATTTAGCCCGGCGCGCGCTGATCCCGGTCATGCCCTCGAGCAGCAAATATCCGTACACGATTCGAGTGCTCGCCGACGTCACCGAGTCGAACGGCAGCTCGTCGATGGCCAGCGTCTGCGCAGGCACTCTGGCCATGCTCGGCGCCGGCGTGCCCCTCACTCGCCCGGTGGCCGGCATCGCGCTGGGCCTTGTGGTTGAAGGGGATCGCCACCAGATCCTGTCCGACATTCTCGGCGACGAGGACCACCTCGGCGACATGGACTTCAAGATCGCCGGGACCACCCAGGGCATCACCGCGATTCAGCTCGACAACAAGCTGGGCGCGCTCGATCCGACCATGCTGGCGGCCGCGCTCGATCAGGCCCGCGTCGGCCGCCTGCACATCCTCGACAAGATGGCCGCCGCCATCGAAGAGGCCCAGCGCACGGTGCCCGACCACGTGCCGCGCTACGAGCGCATCAAGGTGCACCCCAGCCGCATCGGCCTGGTGATCGGACCGGGCGGCAAGAACCTCAAAGAGCTGCAGTCGCGCACCGGCGCCAAGGTCGAGGTCAACCAGGACGGCACCGTGATCGTCATGGGTCGCGACTGGACGAGCACCCGCGCGGCCGTGCGCGCCATTCAGGCCATCTCGATCGAGTTGAAGACCGGCGGGCTGTACCTGGGCGAGGTGCGCACCGTGAAGGACTTCGGCGCCTTCGTGCGCATCGCCGATCACGACGGGTTGGTGCACACCAGCGTGCTGAAGGGTGAGCCGAACGTGGGCTCGAAGATGCTGGTGCGGGTGCTCGGCACGGACGATCGCGGGCGGCTCAAGCTGGCCCACGCGCATGACGCCGCGCAGAGCGACGCGCTGAACCTGTAGCGGCCGTTCAGCCTTGGCGCAGCGATCGCCCGGCGCAGTTGCCGTGCCCGATCAGCGCCCGATCAGCGCCCGTTAAAGCGACGAATCCAATCCGAATCCAGCTCAGCGACCCGTTGCGCGGTGTCGCGGTCCACCACGGTCACCTTGCCCGCCCGCGACTCCACGATGCCCATGCGGCCCTCGGCCAGGTCGGTGTTCTGCTGCTCCGACAGGGCCAGATAGACCACGCGCGCATCGCGGGTCTCGAAGTAGAAGCGGCGATTGCCCCGATCGTCGACCCGGGCGCGGCCGCCGGACACGATCTGCGCCACGCGATTCTGCAAATCCTGCGCGTCCTTGCCCACGTTGCGTGAGGCCTCGCGGGCCTTGTCGGCCGCGCGCTGCTCTGCCCGCTGCGCCGCGACCGCAGCCGTCTGCGCAGCCTTCTCGGCCTCGAGCGCCGCCCCACCCTTCTCGGTCTTCTCCACGCGGCGTTTGTGCTGCGATTGCCGCGCCTGCTTCTTGCTGACCAAGCCGGATTTGAGCAACTGATCGCGGAGCGAACTCATGGGCGTCCTCCTGGGAATCGACGGCCGCAGGTTAGGGCTTAGATGGCTGTTTTGCCAGGGCTGCCCGTAGATCCGGCGCGGTCGATGGACTATCACCCGGCACGTCCGCGCAGGCCACGCGCTGGGCTGGCGGCAGCCCGAGCCAACCCGGGTGCACTGCGCGGCCAATTTCGAGCGAAGACGCATCGATGCCAACATAAATTGCCACGTGGCGGCCGTGCGGTGTCCAACCCCACGCAGAACGAAACAGAGGCGTCGCGCGCAGCGTACGACTCCAAAACCTGAGAAGAGGCAAAGCACATGCGCTTGAAATACGGATTGGTCCTGTTGGTACTGCTCGGCATCTGCGGCTGCGATGACGGCGACGATGGCGAAGTCGAGCCGGGCGGCGCTGGCGGAGAGGGCGGCGCTGGCGGCGAGCAGGTCTTGCGCACCTTCGGCGACAGCCTGCTCGACTTCAACCAGGGGCAGGATGTGGGCGACGTGGCGGGCGCCCAGTTGGGCCTCGAGGTTGAGCACTCAGCCGAGGGCGGCGCGACGATGCTCGACGGCGCAATCCCCGACCAGTACGCCGCCGGCGGCGCGCTCGTCGTGGCATCGGGCGGCGGCAACGACCTGGGCGGGTGCTGCGCCACGACCTGCGCGCCCGTGCTCGACCAGCTGGTCACGTCCGATGGCACGCAGGGCGCCATCGTCGAGCTGGTAGAGCAGGCCATCGCCGATGGCAGCCGCGTGGCGTGGATCGGCTACATGGTGCCCAAGCCCGATGCGGAGGAGTTCTCGAATTGTACCGACGAGTTGGCCGTTTTAGCGGACCGCCTCAACGCATTGGACGCGCGCCTGCCCGAGATGGTCTTCATCGACGGGACGCAGATCGGAACCGGCACTGAAGACGCGCTGTATGCGCCCGATGGCTATCATCCCTCGCCTGCCGGCAGCGACGCGATTGGACGCGCAATCGCGCGACGAGTCGCCGCTGAGTTTGGTGACTGAGCCGGAGTTTGGTGACTGAGCCGGAGTTTGGTGACTGAGCCGGAGTTTGGTGACTGAGCCGGAGTTTGGTGACTGAGCCGGAGTTTGGTGACTGAGCCGGAGTTTGGTGACT
>JBNMOZ010000208.1:0-9017 GCA_051276005.1 Bradymonadia bacterium
CAAGAACGGCGGCGAAGTCGTGCCGAACGCTCCAAACCGCCACAGCTCACCTGAGAAGTACGCCAGCGGGCGGTTCCAGGCGTCTCGGGGCTCGTCCTTCAGGTACGGCTCCTCACCACCAGGCGGACTGACCAGGGCAGCGAGGCCCTGCGCTTGCGTCGGATAACCATTGTCGATGCTGTACTGCCGCAAAGCGTTCTCCACCGACTTCAACTTCAGGCGCGTAGTGTAGCCTCGGGCATTGGAAAGGCCATTGGACATGGCGACCAAAGCGACGCAGCCGACCATGCCGAGCAACACGCTGAGCATCAGGATCTCAGCCAGATACTTGCGCACCCATCGGCGGATCCTCCGCATAGCCCGCGACTACTTCTTCTTCTTGTCGGGGTGGATGTCGTCCTCGGTGCCTTCTTTGCCGTCTTCGCCCTTCGAGACGACCTCGAACGGGCTCTTCCCCTTACGCGCGGGGTTGAAGTAGAGGACCTCGTTGTTCCAGGCGTCCTTGGGCTTCTCCTTGAGGTACGGCTTCTCGCCGCCCGGCGGGTTGGTCAGCACGCCCAAGCCCTCGTTCTGGCTCGGGTAGCCATTGTCGATGCTGTACTGGCGCAGCGCGTTCTCGACGCTCTTGAGCTTGAGCCGCGTGGTGCTGACCTTCGCGTTGTCAAACTGGTTCATCACGGCGACCACGATGACCGAGGCCAGCAGGCCCAGGATCGCGACCACGATCATGATCTCAAGCAGGGTCATGCCCTTGGCGCGGGCGCGGCGGGCTCGGGTGCGCAGGGTAGAATTTGGACGGAGCATTCAGGGCCTCCTCTTCATTGGAGTCAGCACGATCAACAGGGTGATCGACTGATTTATTGGATGAATTCGTTCATTTGCAAAATGGGCATCAGCACCGCGAAGACGATGATGGCCACGGTGATACCCATGCCCACGATCATGATCGGCTCAAGCAGAGTCGTGAGGCCCGAGATGCGGCCCTCAACCTGGGACTCATAGGATTCGGCGACGACCTCGAGCATCTCGTCGAGGGCACCCGAGCGCTCACCGATGGCGATCATATGGGTCACCATCGTGGGGAAGCGGCCGCTGCGCTTGAGCGGATCCGCCAGGTTCGCACCTTCTTTGACCGAGACGCGGGTGTCTTCGACCACGGCGACGAGCACCCGGTTCTCAAGCACCGCCTTGCAGATATCGAGGGCCGTGAGCAAGGGCACGCCCGAGCGCAGCAGCGTCGCCATCGTCTTGGTGAAGCGGGCCACGCCGATCATCAGGAACAGCGGACCGAAGACCGGAAACTTCAGCTTGAGGCGGTCCCAGGTGGTCGCGCCCTTCTCGGTCTTCTTCCACCGCCGAAATCCCCAAATCGACCCGATCATGAGGATGAGCATGATGATCGAGTAGTCGCGCAGGATGTCGCTCATGCCGATGACCATCCGGGTCACCAAGGGCAACTCCATGCCGGTGTCGGCAAAGATTTGAGTGATCTGTGGGATCACGTAGATGAACATGCCGGTGAGGATGAGACCGCCGACGACCACCATGATGATGGGGTACATCATCGCGCCCTTGACCTTCTGACGCAGCTTCACCGAAGCCTCGGTGAACTCGGCCAGGCGCGAGAGCACCGAGTCGAGGGTACCCGAGGCCTCACCCGCTCGAATCATGTTCGGGAAGAGCGGCGAGAAGGCGTCAGGGTGCTTGCTGACGGCGTGGGCGAGGGTCGAGCCTTCGCTGACGTCCTGCTTGATCTTCGAGACTATGCGCCGAAGCTTGGGCTTCTCGATCTGGTCTGTGACCGCGCCCAGTGCCTCGACCAGCGGGATGCCCGCCTTGACCAGGGTGGCCAGTTGGCGGGTCAGGATCGCGACATCCTGCGGCTTGATCTTCTCAAAGTACTGCGCAAAATCGACCTCTTTGGACAGGCCTGTGCCGCCCTTGACCTTACCCTTACCCACCTTGGTGAGGTAGATACCCTCGCGCTTGAGCGTCGAGCGCAACGACTTCTCGTTGTCGGCGTCGCGGACGCCCTTGACCTCTTTGCCGGCCTTGTCGAGGCCTCGGTACTCAAACGCAGCCATCGCCTCTAAGACTCCAAATTGAGCATGTCGTCTTGCGTGACACGCATGACTTCAGCGAGTGAGGTGATGCCCCGGATGACCTTGAGCATGCCGTCGTCGCGCAGGGTGGCCATGCCCTTGCGAATGGCCGTCTTCTTGATGGTGCCGCTGTCTTTGTTGTCCATGATCAGCGGCCGCACATCGTCGTCGATCATCAGCAACTCGTAGATGCCGGTTCGGCCGCGATAGCCGCTGTCGCGACACTCCGAGCAGCCGACCGGCGCAAAGATGTAGCCGTCGCCCTCTTGGGTGAGGCGCTCGCGGGTCCAGCCCACGCGGCTGAGCTCAGCCTCGGTGGGCACCGTCTGCTGACGGCACTCCGGGCACAGCCGCCGCACCAAGCGCTGGGCCATGATGGCGACGACCGACGAGGCGACCAGGAAGGGCTCGACGCCCATGTCGACCAGGCGCGTCACCGCACCGGCCGCGTCGTTGGTGTGCAGGGTGCTGAACACCAGGTGGCCCGTCAACGATGCCTGGATCGCGATCTCGGCGGTCTTCTGGTCGCGAATCTCGCCGATCATGACGACGTCAGGGTCCTGACGAAGGATCGACCGCAGGCCCGCCGCAAACGTCAGACCCACCTTGGTGTTGACCTGCGTCTGACCCAGACCGGGCAGCTGGTACTCGACCGGATCCTCGACGGTGATGATGTTGCGCGTCGGCGAGTTGATCTTGGACAGGCTGGCGTACAGCGTCGTCGTCTTGCCCGAGCCCGTCGGCCCAGTCACCAAGATGATGCCATGCGACCGGGTGATGACCTCGTTCATGTTGACGAGGACCTGATCGCCCATGCCGATATGCGCGAGATCCTTGAGCACGGCCGTCTTGTCGAGCAATCGCATCACGAGCCGCTCGCCATGGCTGGTCGGCAGCGTCGACAAGCGAATGTCGACCTCTTTGCCGGCCACCTTGAGCTTGATGCGGCCGTCTTGCGGGACGCGCCGCTCTGCGATGTCGAGGCCCGCCATCACCTTGATGCGCGAGGTCACCGCGGAGTGCAGGCGCTTAGGGATCTGGCTGATCTCGCGCAAGATGCCGTCAACGCGGAAGCGAATCACGACGTAGCGCTCGAAGGGCTCGATGTGGATGTCGCTGGCGCCGTCGCGGTTCGCCTGAGCGAAGGTGCGGTTGACCATGCGAATGATCGGGGCGTCGTCGGCGCCGTCGATGATGTCGAAGTCGAGATCTGCGACGTTGTCGCTGCCCTCGACGTCGATGCCCTCGGCGTCCTTGAAGGCATCCTCACCCGCGGCGATGCGGTCGAAGACCTTGTTCATGGCCTCGAGGAGCTCCTCGGCGGGCACCACGATGGGATCGACGGGCACGCCCAAGTAGAGCTGCAGCGCGTCTACGCCGTCGAGATCGAGCGGCTCAGCGACCGCGACTTCGACGACGTCTTCCTTGCGCACCAGCGGCAGAATCTTGTGCGAGCGGCAGAAGCCCACCCGCAGTTCCCGGCTCAGCTCGATATCGATCTCTTCGACATCAATCTTGCGCTCGAAGCGCATGCCGAGCAGCTCGGCCTTGAGCTCGGTCAGGCCGGGCTCGTCGATGAGGCGCAGCTGGATCAGCGCCTCCGGCAGCGTCAGGTCACGCTCGGCGGCGTTCTCTTCGGCCTCGGCATACTGCTCAGGCGTCACGACGCCGCGGCGCATCAGCACCTGGGCAAGCTCGATGTTGAAGCTCACTGACCCGCGCCTTCTGCGACCACCGGACGCATCGTCTCGGGCATCGGCGCTTCGGGCAGTTCAGCGAACGGCACCGTGGCCGGATCGTACGCTGCCGGATCGTCAGCGGCCCGATAGTCACCAGCCATGTCGTCGGCGTCCACGTCGCCCGCATCGGCGCCCACGGGCGGCGCGTCGTCGGGGGCCTTGTCGTTGGATGGCTCGACCGCCTTCTTGCGGCTCGGATAGGCCTCGATCTCGATGCCGTCAAGCTCCTGCGGCAGCGGCGGGCGCTCCTCTTGCTTGCGCAGCTCGTCAAGAACGCGCTGCTCGGCGGCGGCCTCTCGGAGGCTCTGGCGAATCGACTCCATCGCGCCGTGCTTCTTGCCGTAGTCGATGCCCAACTCGAAGCCCTCGCCCTTTTGGTTGAAGCGCGCCGCGAACTCGCGATGCTCCTCCATCTTGCGGCGGTGAATCTCGCGGAAGTCGTGCGGACCCTCGATGACGTGCGGGGTCAGCAGCAGCAGCAGGTTGCGGCGCTCACGGTCGGTGTTCGAGTCGCGGAAGAAGTACCCGATGATCGGCACCTCACCGAGCAGCGGGATGGCCCGCGTGCCCTTGGCCTGACGATCCTTTTGCAAGCCACCGATGACGACGGTGTTCTGATCCTGCACCACCACGGTGGTCTTGATGGAGCGCTTGCTGGTGGTCGGCCCGACCTGCGGATCGATGCTCTCGATCTCTTCAATGACCTGGTCGATCTCGAGGGTCACGAAGTTCTCGGCGTTGATGCGCGGCGTGATCTTCAAGGTCAGCGCGACGTCCTGGCGCTGCACGTTGACGGTGGGGAAGAAGCCACCCAGGCCGCCGCCCGCGCCGCCGCCCAGGCCGCCGCCCAAGCCACCCCCGGCGATGCCGGCGATGAAGGGCACGTTTGAGCCGACGGTCAGCTCCGCCTCCTCGTTGTCGGTGGTGAGCACATGCGGCGTCGACAAGATGTGCACGTCGTCGCTTTGGGCGAGCGCCCGCATGACCACGCCAAAGGACGGGATGCTCTGCCCGCCCACTTCAAAGCCTTCGATGTCGGGCCCCTGCGCGGCCGCGGCGAGGCCCTGCAGGGCAGCGGCCGAGGCCAGGTTGAGCGACGACGCACCGCTGATCGGCTGGTGGCTGAAGAGCAGCGGGATCTGCTCGCCCGACACGCCGATCTGCTTGCCACCGTGCAGGTTGATCCCGAAGTTGCGCTGGTTGCGGATCGAGACCTCCATGATGACGGCCTCGATGAAGACCTGGCGCCGCGGGCGATCGAGCACGTCGATGACCTTCTTGAGCGACAGGTAGTCCTTGAGGCTCGACGTGATGACGAGCGCGTTGGTGTCTTCATCGGCGGTGACTGAGACCTCGCCTTCAAACAGCGCCGCTGAGGTGGCGCCCGTCGAGCCCTTGCTGCTCTTCTTCTTGCTGCTCGACCGCTTGCGGGCGCTGCTACCACGGCTGCTCTTCTGCTCGTTGCTCAAGCTCGAGAGCACCGACGCCAGGTCGGCTGCCTTGGCGTGGTTGAGCTGGTGGATGTGCACCTGCCCGTCGCCCTCAATGGAGATGTCGATCGACCGGATGAAGCGCTTGATGATGCGATAGCTGCGCGCCGTGGCCACGATGAAGAGGCGGTTGGTGCGCTCATCGGCGATGACCTTGCTGGCGCTGGCGTCCATATCGGACTGGCCCACGCTGTTCGAACCACCGGTCTTCGCCGCTTTCCTCTTCCTCTTCGACTTGCGACGCTTGCTGGTGCTGCGGCGCTTGCTCGACGACGCCGCGCCGGCCGCCTTGGGCTCGAAGACCTCGTTGATCTTCGATGCGATCTCGGCTGCCTCGGCGTGCTCGACCTCATACGTCCACAGCTGCTCTTGGCCGCCGGGCCGATCGATGCTGCGGATGATCCTGCGCAGCTTGCGCAGGTTGCTGCCCAGCTCGGTGACGATGAGGCGGTTGGTCGGCTGATGCACGATGATCTGCGCGCCCTCGCTGGCGAGCTGCGCGATGACCTCGTTGACCTCTTGGGCGTCGACGTGATCGACCTGGATGATCTGGGTGACCATGCGGTCCTCGTTGGGCGGCGTGCGTCCGCTCGACAGCGGCATCTCCGAGGTGCGCTGCGCGTCCTTAATCTCGATGATCTGAAGGAAGCGGCCCTTCGGGGTGATCGTCATGCCGTTGACGGCGAGCGCCGTCAGGAACACCCGATAGACCTCGCTGGGCGAGACCTTGACCGGGGAGTAGACCGTGATCTTCTTCCCCTTCAAGGGCTTGGACACGATGATGTTCTTGCGCACCATGCAGGCCATCATCTTGACGATGGTGTCGAGCTCTTCGTCGGTGATGTCCAAGGCCATCTTGGCCGACGGGCTGATGCGCGGGCAGTTCTTGATGAAGTCGGCGCTGAGGCGATCGGGATCTTTGTCCTCGACGTCCTGCCACTTCAGCGGCGCCTTCTCCTCGGCCAGCTTGCTGTCCTTCGACGTCTTGCCGCCCGGGGGCGGGCGCCGCGCGATGTCGGTCTTGCCGCTCTTCTTGGCGCTCTTCTTGGCGTTCTTTTTGCCGTTCTTCGCCAACAGCGCCTTGCGCTTGGATATCGGCGTCTTCTTCTTCTTGGCGATGCTCTTGAGATCGCCTCGAATGACCGGCGCAGGCTTGGGATCGTTCTTGAGGGTGGGGATCCGGACCGCCTTGCCCAGGTTGGGCGGAAGGATCTTCTGCGCCAGAGCTGGCATGGCGAGGCCGAGGATCAGCGCGGCGCAGCCGAGTCGAACGGCAAGGGCAAAGCGTAATGGCATGATGCTCTTCATCGAAAAATGGGTATCCGGGCGCCCGGGCGCCGAGCGGTGATCAGAAGCGGCGATCGCTTCAGGAGCCGATGTGGTGTGGCTGGTGTCGATCATTTGATGTTGTACTCCAGCCCGACCTTGCGTCCGCGGCGTTCGATCTCGACGTTGACGTTCTCGGAATTTTTGAGCTGCTCATACAGCGCGAGGGCCTTGTTCGGGCTGGTGATCTCTTCACCATTGACGCCCTTGAGCACGTCGCCAGACCGCACGCCAATGTGGCTGTACAGGCTGCCGGGACGCACGCCGACGATCTTGAAGCCCTGGGGCCGGCCATCGCGGTAATGCGGGATGACCCGCGCGCCCTTGGCCAGCGTAGCGAGGTCTTCGAGCTGTTCGTTGAGCATTTCGCGATCGATTTGATACTGGTTCTTGCCGGTCTTCTTGACGCCGTCTTTGATCTTCGAGCTGTTCGAGGTCTTCTTGCTTCTCCTCTTGGACCGAGTCGGCCGCTTCTTCTTCTTCTTCTCGCCCAGCACGACGCATTCGAACGAGCCGCCCTTGGCCAGCACGACCCGCTCGCGCTGAATCGCGGCGAGCGTGAACTCGGCGATCTTCTGGTTTGTGCGCATGAGGCGCTCTTCGTCGTTCTCACCGTCGTCGAGCACCGCGAAGGACCACTCGGCGGGCTCGGCCACCATCGTCGCCGACAGCCCGATCGACGACTCGCTCTCCTTGCACGGATCCCAAGGGCGCGGCATGCCAGAGAGATCCCCCGTCTCGCCGTCTTCCTTGGGCCCCGCGTCGGCGTACTCCTCGGGCTCAGGCGGGGTTGAGTTGAACAGGTTGCGGTTGTTCACCGTGCCCGCCCATTCGCGCTTGGACGCCGAGGTCGCACGCGCGCTTGCTTTGACCGGCGCCCGAACGGCGCGCTGGGTCTGGAGCGAAGCAATCTCCCGGGCGGCGATGTTGTTGAGGACCCGCGCAGCCAAGAAGGCCAGCACCGCGAGCACCGCCAGGTTCACCACCCAGAAGTAGCGTTTTGTCAGACCTTCCATCCATCACCGATTGGTCCAGACGCGTAGCCGCGCCTTCGTGAGTGTCAATTTTCGAATAGCCGCCGACCAAAAGCGCAGAGGCGATCAATCGGGTCCTGAGGCTTTTAGCAAGGATCGAGCCCATGCCGCCAGGGGCTGCCCGAGCGTCGCAATCTGGTCAATCCCGCGGCGTCACGCAAGTCTTCCGGTTCTGTTGGGTTTGTCAATTTGTCAGGCCCTCACGGGCCCTGCCCGCTGACGGTGCCAAATTGTCATTCGGACCCAAACCGATCAGGAGTCGACCTTGCGGTAGATGGTGCGCGTGGCGATGCCGAGCAGTTGGGCGGCGCGCTTCTTGTCGCCGTCCGTGAATCGAAGCGTCTCGCGAATCACGCGGCGCTCGATCTCTTCGAGGGGGGTGCCGAGCTGAATCGTCAGCACCTGCGCATCCCGCGCTTCGCCCAGGATCGTCTCGGGCAGATCGGCTTCGTCCAAGATGCGCCCACGCGCCAGCACGACCGCCCGCTCGATGGTGTTCTCCAGCTCGCGGACGTTGCCGGGCCAGGAGTAGTCGACCAGCCGCGCCATGGCCTTCACCGACACCCCGTCGATGGGCTTTTGGTTCTTCTCGGCGTAGCGACGCACGAAGTGATCGGCGAGCAGCGGCACGTCATCGGGGCGCGCGCGCAGCGGCGGCAGCGTGATGGGGATGACGTTGAGCCGGTAGTAGAGATCCTCGCGAAAGTCGCCGTTGGCGACGGCTTTCGCCAGATTACGGTTCGTTGCCGCGACGATTCGGCAGTCTGCATAGAGCGTCTGGTCGCCGCCAAGGCGCTCATACTCCCCCGACTGCAAAACGCGCAGCAGCTTGACCTGAACATGGGGCGCCAGGTCGCCAATCTCGTCGAGGAACAGCGTGCCGCCGTTTGCGCGACTGAAGCGGCCATCGCGGGTCTGCGACGCGCCCGTGAATGCGCCCTTGCGCGCGCCGAACAGCTCGGCCTCGATGATCGAGTCGGGCAGCGCGCCGCAGTTGACCGCGATGAAGGGGCCACTGGCCCGCGACGAGTGCTGGTGCAGCGCGCGCGCAAACAGCTCCTTGCCGGTGCCGCTCTCGCCCATCAGCAACACCGTCGCTGATGACGGCGCGGCCTGCCGCGTCATCTCGAGGACGCGGCGCAGGGCCGGCGAAGTGCCAATGATGCCCGCCGCATCGGGCGCGGCGCGGCGCACATCGGCCAGCTCTTTCTTGAGCGCGCCGATCTCAGCGAGCAGCGTGCGCTTCTCGACCGCTCGGCGAACCACTTGCTCGATCTGGGCACGACGAAACGGCTTGGTCACGAAGTCATAGGCGCCTTCGCGCAT
>JBNMOZ010000209.1:0-8997 GCA_051276005.1 Bradymonadia bacterium
GCATCGATCGCGGCAAGTCACTTGAGCCCTAGACCAGTCTGGTCGACGATGGGGTATCGGATCGACTGGCGGAGGCGTGTGATTCAACTGGGCCCCTTCAAGCTGACGCGCCGCATCGGTGTGGGCGCCATGTCAGATGTTTGGCACGCGACCCATGTTGCGCGAGGTGGCGCGGCGTCAACCGCGCCCGGCACGCCGGTCGCGGTGAAGATCGTCACGGCGCGGGACGGGCCGAATCCGAAGTTTCGGCGCATGTTCGGCCAAGAGGTGCGGTCGATCGCGCGGTTGCGGCATCCGGGCATCGTTCAACTGCATGACTACGGTGAGCTGCCGGAGGCCTTCGACACTCTGCCAGCCGGCGCGCCATACTGCGTGATGGAGTGGATCTCGGGTGGATCGCTGCGCGACGTGCGCACCGGCATGCCATGGCCCCGCCTGCGCAAGACGCTGCTGGCCCTGCTCGATGCCCTGGCCCATGCCCACGCGCGGGCCGTCGTGCATCGCGATCTCAAGCCCGACAACGTGCTCAGCGCGCCCCGCGGTCCGGTGCTGACCGACTTTGGCGTCGCGGCGCGGATGGACCGAGATCAAACGGCCGACGCCAGCATGCTCGTCGGCACCCCCAACTACATGGCGCCCGAGCAAATTCGGGGCGACTGGCGCGAATTGGGGCCCTGGACCGATCTGTACGCGCTGGGCTGTCTGGGCTGGTACCTGGTGACCGGTGAGGCGCCTTTTGCCGGCCGGCGGCAGTTGGCGATCCTGCGCGGGCATATTAAAGAGGCGCCGCCCGCGCTCAAGGCGCGCCATCCCATGCCGCCCGACCTCGAGGGCTGGCTGCGGCGGCTGCTGTCAAAGGCTCCGCAGGATCGCTTCATGCGGGCGGCGACGGCCGGGCGGGCGTTGCAGGCGATCGACGATCCGGGGGGCGCCGCGTCGCCCGGCCTGTCTCTTGAGCTCTCGATGGAGGATCCGCCGCTGTGGACGATGTTCGGTGCGCCGGCCGCTGAGGGGCTGACTGGAGCGCTGCACATCGACCAGCTGCGCGATCCGGTCGTAAGCCCGATGCCGATGACCTGGCGCTGCCGGGCGCCGCTGCCCACGCCGCGGATCCTGCCGGGCGCCGGGCGCGCGCTCTTTGGGCTGCGCGAGATCGGGCTGGTGGGCCGAGAGGGTGAGCGCGACGCGGCCTGGGATCTGCTGCGCCGAGTGTGGGAGGGCGACGGGCCGCGGCTGCTGCTCATCGAAGGACCGGCGGGGCGCGGCAAGACGCAGCTGGCCGAGTGGCTGACGCGGCGCGGCCATGAGCTGGGGGCGCTGCGCTCGGCGCGGGCGACGCATGAAGAGTCGTCCACCTCGAACTGCGGCCTGGGTCCGATGCTGCTGCGCCTGTTTCGCTGTGCAGACATGCCCGGTGAAGAGCAGGTCGCGCGGGTGGCGCAGGCGTTGGGCGTCGACCCTGAAGCCGATGTGGCGCGGGCGCTTGTCGCGGCGATGGCGCCATCGCGGGAGCTGGTCGACGGCGGGGGTCGCTTGATCCTGGGGGCCGGCAACGAACGGTATCAAGCGATCTGCGATGGCCTCTCGAAGCTCTCGTTGAGCCTGCCGCTGGTGCTGCACTTCGATGACGCGCACTGGGGGCCCGACGCGCTCTCGTTCATCGAGTTTTTGCTGTCGTCGAGCGTCAGCGAGCAAGTCCTCGTGGTGGCGACGGTGCACAGCGATGTTCGCGAAGGCAGCGAGGCGCGCGCGTTGCTGACGCGTTTGCACGCGGCGCCGCGGGTCAGCCGGATGGTCTTGGGTCCGCTGGGCCGGGCCGCGATGCAGGCCTTTGTTCAGGCCCACCTGCCGTTGGCGCCCGACGCGATGGCCGACCTTGTTCAGCGCGCCGAGGGCGAGCCTGTCTTTGTCGAAGAGGCGCTGCGCCGCTGGGTTCGTGGTGACGCGCTGGTCGACTCGCCCGAAGGCCTTCGCGCTCGACCGATCTCGCCCGCGCTGCCCGACCGGCTCGACACCGTCTGGGCCGATCGGCTGGCCGAGGTGCTCGATCCGGCCAGCGACGCGGCGCCCGCGTTCCAGGCGGCCGCCGTCTTGGGCCAGATCGTCGACGAGGCCGTCTGGTCGGCCGTGTGTCGACGCGCGCTGTTGCCCATCGACCCGGTGCTCTTCGAGCGGCTTCAGGACGCCGGGCTGGTGCGGGTCGAAGACGTCTCGCGCTGGTCGTTCACCCACCCGCAACTCGCCGACAGGCTGCGCGCTCAGGCCCGTGATGACGGGCGGTGGGCCAGCCTCAACGCCGTCTGTGCTGAGGTGCTGTCGGAGCGCCCCGACGTGGGCGCCGAGCAGGTCGCGGCACACCTGGACGCCGCAGGCGAGGGCGAAGCGGCGATCGACCGGCTGGGCGCGGCGGCCGAGGCGCATCTGGTCAAGAGCGACTTCGTGGCGGCGACCCGGGCGCTGACGGCGCGCAGCCGAATTCTACGCCGGCTGCGGACGCCCCGCAGCGCGGCGCCTTGGGTGCTCACCCGCGTGCTGTGGGCGGCGCAGTTGGCGGGTCGCGCGCAGTTCAAGCGGGCGAATCGCTGGGCCGTCCGGGCCGTCAGCGAGGCGCGCGCGCTGGGCGACGATCGGTTGTTGGCGCGCGCGCTGCTGCAAGAGGGCGAGACCTCGCGGCGCATTCACGGCGCGAAGGCGGGCTGGACGGCGTATTGGGAGGCCGTGCGGGTCGTGCGATCGGTGGGCGATCCGGTGCTCGAGGCGCGGGTTCGGCTCAAGGCCGCGTCCTGTCAGTCTCAGTTGGGCCACCTGACCGAAGCGCGGCGCATGCTCGACGCTGCCCTGGCGATGCTTGGGCGACGCCACCCGCATGTGCGGGCCGAGGCGCTCTATGGGATGGCCGTCGTGGGCTGGCAAAGCGGGCAGCTCGAGCGGACCCTCGCCTACGCCCAGCAAGCGCTGCATCACTATCAGCGCGCCGGCACCCGATCGGGCATGGCGGCCGCCACCGGCATGCTGGGCGACGTGGCGCGCCATCAAGGCGAGCTCGATACGGCCGAGGCGCACTTCCGCGAGTGCCTGCGTCTGCTTGAGGCGACCGGCGCCGCGGGCCATCACATCGCGGTGAGCAACCTGGCGATGGTGCTGCTCGACAAGGGCGCGCTCGCCGAGGCGCATGGTCTTCTCGAGGACGCCCTGGAGCGGTCCGAGGCGGGGGCCCACGCGACGGCGTCCGCGCTGATTCGATTGGGGCTGTTGGTCTGCGACGCCAACCTCAACGACTGGTCACGCTGGTCGACGCATTTTGGCGGCATGCAACTGCTGCTCGACGGGACGCTCACCACAGCCGACGTGGCATATCATGCCCGGCGCGTGGCGCGGCTCGCGCGGGCGGCTGGTCAGCGCACCTGCGCCGATGCTCTATGGTCGCTCACGGTCGAACAGTTTCGCGCCTTGGGGCGTGAGGTCGAGGCCGAGGACGCGCAGGCCGAATGGATTGAGGGAGCGAAATGAATCGATACCCTAGAGGTGCCCGGGGGCCGCTGAGCGCGCTCATGCTGCTGAGCCTCGGGTTGGCCTGCGTCGGCCAGGCGCATGCGCAGGGGCAAATTGGCCCCAACCCCGACTTAGACTTCGAGGGCACCCTCGACTACGCGGCGACGGCGGCCTCGTTGCTGACCTGTCAGCCGGGCAGCTGCGACATGCTGCTGGGCCAAGGCGAGCGGTGCCAGGGCCTCAACCAGGCACCCGCGCAGCTGACCGTCATCCCCGACTTGCCCGGCCTGAGCGTCCGTCACGCCCGCGTGTTCTGGGTGGCGACGACCGCGGCGGGTGATCCGCCCGATCGCAACGTCACGCTCACGCCCCCGGCCGGCGCGCCGATCCCGGTGGCGTATGACGACGCGTTGAGCACCGCTTACGTTGACGGGCTGCCGGCTGCGGAGTGCGACGCGCTGGAGTTCTTCTGCCCCGGCATCGCCTGCGACATTGGCTTCTACATGGGCGTCGCCGACGTGACCGACCAGCTCAACGTGCACCTGGGCGGCGGCGGCGCGCTCAACGGCGAGTGGCTGCTGAGCGACATCGACGTGGCGGGTTCACCGTCCGATGATCCCGATCTGGCGGTGGCCGGGTTGGCGAGCATCGGCTTGGGCGCGTGGGCGATCCTGATCGTGTACGAGCACGACGATCTGCCGCTGCGGCGGCTTTACTATTACGAGGGCTTCGAAGAGGTCGCCGGCGAAGAGCGCCGCGTGCGCCCCCGCGGATTTCGTGCGCCGCCCAACGCCGCCGCCGACATCACCTATTTGGTGCTCGAGGGCGACTCGGGGATCCAGGGTGACACGATCAGCGTCAACGGCGTCGAGCTGCAGAACGCCTGCAACCCCCGCCGCAACGTCTTCAACAGCACCGTCAACGGCCACCGCGCCGACGGCGTGTGCGAGCAGGGGCAGACCAAGGTCGACCTGGATCGCTTCGACGTGATCGACGTCATCGAGCCCATGGATGAAGAGGCCGAGGTGGTCTTCAACGCCGGCGCGGGCGAGCAGATCTTCCCGGTTTGGCTGATGCTCGGCTTCGACCACATCCCCGCGGCGTTCGGCTCGGTCAAGCCCGAGAAGAGCGCCGAGCCGCCCCATCGCTCGGTGGTGCCCGCCGGCAGCCGCATCGACTACGTGATCCTGGTGGAGAACAGCGGCGGCGACTTCGCGGCGAACGTGACCGTGCAGGACGGCATCCCCGCGGGCACCGTGTATGTCGCGGGCTCAACCACCGTTGACGCGCTGGCGATCGCCGATTCGCCCGGCGGTCGCAGCCCCTTGCTCAACGGGTTGAACCTGGCGACGTTGCCGGGCATCGACGTGATCGGGCCGGGGGATCGACACTTCGTGCGCTTCTCGGTGACCGTCGCCGATGTGCCGCCATCGACCGAGATCACCAACATCGCCTCGATCATCGCCGACGGCATCGAAGAGACGCTGTCTGATCCGGTGGTGCACACGACCAGCGCCGCCGCCGATGGCGGGCCGCCGCCACCGCCGCCGGTCGACATGGGCGCCGAGCCCGACATGGACGCGAGCGTCGAGCCCGAGCCGCAGCCCGAGCCGCAGCCCACCGCCGACATGGGCCGGTGTCCGCCGGGCCAACGCTTAGAGGTCAACGGCTTCTGTCGCGACATTGAGTGTGCTGACGGATCGTCGTTGGTCGACGGCGAATGTGCTGCGGATCAGCCCAACCCGTGCGGCCCAGGCCAGGCGCTCATCGACGGACGCTGTGAGGCCATCTGCGGCGACGGGTTGCGCTGGGATCCGACCTGCGAAGGCGCAGGCCAATGCCGCTATGTGGGTGATCCGCCGTGCGCCGAGGGCGCCAGCGGCGACGATGAGGACGGCTGCGGCTGTGACGTGGGTCAGGGCGGATCGCCGGTTCATCTGCTCTGGCTGACCCCGCTGATGCTGGGCGCTGTGCGCCGCCGGCGGATGGCGTGAGCGCCGCGGACGATGTTTTGGAGCTTTTGGGTGCGATCGCGGAGGCCTTCGACGCGACGCCCGCGCTCGTGATCGAGGACCACCGCCGGTACACCCAACCGTTCCCCGGTCAGCGCCGGCCGCGCAAGCCCTGGCGAATCGGGATCGACGCGACGCTCTGCGCGATCCTGCAGATCGAGGGGGTCGACGCGGCGTGGATGCCGCTGGTGGGCAGCTCGGGCGCAGATGCGCTGGAGACGATCGCCGACTCGATCAACGCGCACGCCGGCATCGAGATTGAGCCGACGGCGTCACCAGCGGCCTTGTCGCGCGTCTTTACCGACGCCGACGCGGCCGAGTTCGCGGACACGCTGGCGACCCGCTGACCCGATCGCTATTATCCGCGCCCCGTGCCGGTCGACATCCACCCCACCGCCATCATCGATTCGAGCGCCCAGCTGGGCGTCGACGTCTCGATCGGTCCGTACTGCGTGATCGCCGGGCGCGTGGGCGACGGCTGTCGGTTGCGATCGCATGTGGTCATCGAGCCGGGGTGCGACCTGGGCGCGCACGGCGAGGTGCATCCATTCGCCTGCCTGGGCGGAGCCCCACAGGATCGCAAGCATCGCGGTGAGCCCAGCCAGCTGATCATCGGTCCGCGGGCGATCATCCGCGAGCATGCCACCGCGCACGGCGGGACCGCGCAGGGTGGGGGGGCGACGCGCATCGGCGCCGACGCGCTGCTCATGGTGGGGGTGCACGTGGCGCATGATTGCCGTCTGGGCGACGGCGTCGTGCTGGCCAACCAGGTCGCGCTTGGCGGGCATGTCGTGGTGGGCGATTACGCGATGATCGGCGGATTGACGGGGGTCCATCAGTTCGTGCGCATCGGTCAGAACGCAGCGATCGGCGGGGCCAGCGCGATTCGACGTGACGTGCCGCCGTACTGCCTGGCGCGCGGGCCCGACGGGGCGCTGCGGGGGCTCAACCTGGTGGGGTTGCGGCGCATGGGCGTCGCCCGAGAGGCGCTCACTGCCTTGCGATCGCTGTACCGACTGCTGGAGGCGACGGGGGCCCCGCTGCAGGCGCGACTGCCCGACGCCGTCAGCGACGGACCGGCGGCGGTGCTGCTCAAGTTCTTGCGTGAATCATCCCGGCGCGGCATCGCGCGTCCCGAAGACAGGACCCATGATGCCTGAGCCCTATCGCGTGTTGCGCTTCGAGGCGGGTCGCGTCCCCGCGGGCCTGCTCAAAGACCATCGGCTCAAGGCCGGTGTGTGGGGCCAGCTTGAGGTCGAAGTGGGCGCGCTGGTGTTCGTGGACGCCGACGGCACCGCGACGCCCTTGTGCGCGGGTGACACGCATCGCATCGAATCTGAGCGCCTGCACCACCTCGAAGACGCCGACTCCGCCGTCATTACGATTCGGTTCTACCGCGCAGACTGAGGCGGGTCGGGGTTCGCCGCGGCCGCTCGCTCGCCGCGCAATAGACCGTTGTCACGGACGCAGGGGCGCAATTTGATCATGCCTGATACCGTGCCGCGCACATCGAAACACCCATCGAGGCCCCCATGCAGCAGATCCACGACCCCAAGAAGATCACCATCGCGCAGTGGAGCACGCTGGCCGATCGAGATCCGACGTATGCGCTGATCGCCGACGTCGATCTGGTCGTGGTGCGCTTCGATGATCGCGCATCGGTGATGTATGGGCGCTGCCTGCATCGCGGCGCGCTGATGTCTGATGGGCATGTTCAAGGGGCCGACCTGATCTGCGGCGTGCATGGCTGGGACTACCGCCTCGAGACCGGCGTGAGCGCCTACGCCAACGAAGAGGTGCTGCACAAGTTCAGGAGCTGGATCGACGTTGAGGGCGACGCGCTGATCGTCGACGAGAACGAGATCCGGGCTTGGGCGGCAGAGAACCCTCAGCCTTACAACCGCGACGCCTATCTAGGGCTGTATCAAGACCACCACGGCGCGGCAGAAGAGCCGTTCAACAACCACATCCAGAGCCTCGCGCGCGACGGCCTGTCGAAGGTGGGCCACCATGGGGCCGGCAGCGCGATGGGCGTGCCGCTGACCGAGCTGCCGCGCTGGGACGAGATCCAGATCGTCACCGCGCAGCTCGCGCGGCGGCCGCTGCTCGACGACGTCGCGGTCGAGACGCACGTCGTCATCGGGCCCAACGCCAAGAAGCCCCTGCGGTTGGAGATGCCGATCTTCGTCAGCGACATGAGCTATGGCGCGCTGAGCGAAGAGGCCAAGACCGCCTTGTCGATCGGCGCCGAGCGGGCCGGCACCGGCATCTGCTCGGGCGAAGGCGGGATGCTGCCCGAGGAGCAGGCGAACAACAGCCGCTACTTCTATGAGCTGGCGTCGGGCAAGTTCGGGTGGTCCCTCGACAAGGTCGCGAAGGTGCAGGCGTTCCACTTCAAGTCGGGGCAGGGGGCCAAGACCGGCACCGGCGGGCATTTGCCGGGCGAGAAGGTGACCGGCAAGATCGCTGCGGTGCGCGAGCTGCCTGAAGGCCAGCCGGCGGTCAGCCCGGCGACGTTCTCCGACCTGCGCACCACGGCCGATTATGCCGCGGTCGCCGCGCAGGTCCGAGAGATGAGCGGCGGCATCCCGATCGGCTTCAAGCTGAGCGCCCAACACATCGAGGCCGACATCGACTTCGCCCTCGAGGCGACGGCCGACTACATCATCCTCGACGGGCGCGGGGGCGGCACGGGCTCGGCGCCGAACGTGTTCAAGAACAACATCTCAATCCCGACGATGGCGGCCTTGGCGCGGGCACGCCACCACCTGGATCGGCGTGGTCGCCAAGACGTGACGCTCATCATCACCGGCGGCCTGCGCACGGAGTCAGACTTCGTCAAGGCGCTGGCGCTGGGCGCCGATGCCATCGCGGTGGCCAACTCCGCGCTGCAGGCGATCGGGTGTTTGGGCATGCGGGCGTGCCACTCGAACAACTGCCCGGTGGGCATCGCGACGCAGAAGCCGGGCTTGCGGGCGCGGTTGGAGATCGAGAAGTCGGCGGAGCGGCTGAGCACGTATCTGCAGTCGACGACGCACTTGATGCAGGTGCTCGCCCGGGCTTGTGGACACGACCGGCTGAGCGATCTGTGCGTCGACGATCTGACGACGTGGAAGCGCGACATCTCTGAGCTGTGCGGGGTGCCGTTTGCGGGCGTGGGGATGCCGAATCGCGGGTGAGTGAGTCTGGGCTGTCTGGGAGAAGATGATGCCGACGTATGCAAGCACGTACCAAGCGTTGCACCGCGGCTCATTGAGCACGGCTGCTCTATAGCTTCGGTCAAGGCCGGCCGGCGTAGCTGGGAGATGTCGGCGGCCTACTACCACCCCAAGACGACCCATCGAACCGGCAACCCCTCCTACTGGCTTCATGGGCTGAGCGCGCACTCCTGCGGTGCCTGCGAGAAGCTTGTGCCGCTGTTGATGTGCCCGCGCCACTGACCGAGCGTGGGGACCTCGGGCGTGGCAACTCAAACATCAGATGCGGTCGAGAG
>JBNMOZ010000210.1:0-8970 GCA_051276005.1 Bradymonadia bacterium
AAGCTGGCGAACCACCCCCGCGTCGGATTGAGCGGGTTGTCGCGCCGCTCCCAGACGAGGGCGGGCGCGAGGCCGATGGAGTCGTTCAAGTCGCCAAACGGAGGCCGCTCGTCGAGCTGCGTCAGCAACCGTCGGCGCTCTTGCCGCCACTCGACGCTCACCGTGGTGCGCAGCCCCCGACCCCAGGGCGCCGGATAGGAGAGGTTGTAGAAGTCGTAGCCAAAGACCGCCTCGGCGCTGAAGAGCTGCTGGTAAGCGTCGCGCTGCGCCGTGCGGCCCTGCTCGAAGGTGGCCGTCATGGCCAAGTCGATCTTGGTGCCGAACAGCCGGCGATCCTTGACGAATGGGCCCACCTCCCAGCTCGCGAAGTCGCCGCTGATGTCTTGTGGCGTGTCGATGCGGTTGGCGTGATTGGCGCCGACGCCGACCTCGATGGCGCGGCCGAACAGGTTGCGCTGCCGCCAGCTCGAGCCGACCGTGTAGAGCACGGGCAGCTCGTCGGTGGTCAGCGGCGAGCTGGCGATCTGCAGACCGATCACCGCGTCAACCTGCTGATAGCGGCCCTCCTCGATGACCACCTTCACCGTCGACGGGTTGCTGTGTTCGTACTGGATGCCGCCTTCAACCCGCCCGATCGCGCTGACGCTGGCGGCCTCGAACAGGCTCAGCGAGCGCAGGTTCGCCTGGCTGCGGAACAGCGCCTCGGTGCCCAGCGCGCCCCCGTCTTCGAGCAGCAGCTCGCGGCGGATGATGTGCTCCTGCGTCGTCAGGTTGCCGCGCAGCAAGATGCCGTTGACCTCAGTGCGCGGCCCCTCTTCGATCTCGAATCGCAGCGCATCGAGGTGGGCGCCATACAGCCGCTCGGGCGTGCAATCGGCCGTGACCATGGGCCCGCCGGTCTCGCCGAAGCAGACCGGGACGACCTGCGCTTGCAGGTAGCCTTCCTGATGGAAGTAGCGCAGCAGGATGCTTCGAATTGATTGGATCTTCTTGACGTTGAGGCCCGCGCGCCGCACCCAGCGTCGCCGCTCCGTCAGGAAGCCCAGCTTGATGAGAAGATCGTAGATCTCGTCGCGGGTGGTCACGTCGATTCCGGCGAGCAGCGCCCCAATATCAATGAGATCGATCGTCGTGCGCTCGCCCTCATCGATCTCGAAGTGCAGCGTCACCAGGCGCGGATCCGCGTCGGGCTCGACGACGAAGCACCGCGTCGGCACCGGATCGCTCGTCCACTGGTCGACGGCGCCGCGGAACATCAGCGGATCAACGGCGGGCCCCATCACGTCGGCGCCCTGCGCGTCGGCGCCCTGCGCGTCGCGCACCTGGCGCGCCTCGGCCTGAGCACGCAGCAGGCGCTGGCGGTTGTACGCCTTGGGGTCGACCCCGGGCTGCGCGCAGCGAAACTTCGCGAGCGGATAGCCCTTGTCGTAGTACAGCCCGCGGATGGCGAGCAGATCGTTGACCACCTGGGCGTCCTGAATGACGCCCGCCGAGGCGCCGAACGTGGCGATGACCCCGTCGGCGGCGATGCCGCGGGTCGCCATCACGCCGACGACCTCTTCTTCGGTCAGATGAGCGAGGCCGCGAATCTTCACCTCGCGTACGTAGACCGGTCGACCTTCGACGATCGTGAAGCGAATCAACGTCTGTTTGGGCCCCGTCTGTTCGCTCTCGGCCGTCACCTGAACGTAGTAGTAGGCCTGGGCTTGGTAGGCCTCTTCGATGGCAGAGATGCTGTCCTTGATCGCCGGCGCATCGAAGGCACCATTTTCGCTGAACGTCATGGCCAGCTGCAGGGCGTCGTCGTTGATGCGGGTGTTGCCGTCGAACTCGACCGTGACCTTATCGCCCTCGCGAATACTGAGCAGCGGATAGACCTTGCCCGCGCAGCGTGCCTCGTCTTCGGCCGCCGCCCGCACGTCTTTAGTGCGGCAGGCGACCCCCTCCTGGCGCACGCGCGCAGAGACGTAGCCTTTTTCGCGGTACGCCAGCTCGAGCAGCTTGACGTCTTCGCGCAGCTCGGTGCGCGAGTACCGCCCCAGCCCCAAGACCCCGAACAGGTCGCGCCAGAAGTCGACGCGCTCTCCCGTGGCAAAATACGAGACAACCTGCGGGTGGTCGAAGGCCTCGTTGCCGCGCACCAACACCTGCCCGATGGGCGGCTGAGAGCCCTCGGTGATCACGATGCGCAGGCGCACCTGCTTCTCACCGGCCCCATGCCAGGTGGGCTCGACCTTCACCTGCGCGCCGCGATACCCCAGCTGCCGATAGAGCCGAACGATCTTGCGACGTTGCTGCTCGATGAGGGCGGCATCGGACCCGGCCCACTTGTCCTTGGGGCGCGCCGGAAACGGCCCGCCTTTGTGGAAGATCAGGCGCTTGCGGATTTCAGAGCGGAACTGGCGCGGATACAGCCAACTGCTCGACTCGGCGTACGCGATCTCGAGATCGGTGATGATGACCGCGGTCGTCGCCTTAAAGGTCACCGTCAGCCCAACGCCGCGGCGCAGGTGCTTGATGGTCACGTCGCTGAACAGGCCGGTGCGCATCAGACGCAGCCAGCCCTCGGCCAGATCGTCCGGCCGCAGCGGCAGCCCGATGCGCAGGCCCGTCGCCTTGCGCAGCACCGCGATGCGTCCGGGATCGCCGCATTCTGCGACGTCGCAGACCACGGTGTAGCCCACCAGGATCTGACCATCGACCGACTGCTTATCGATCCGGATCGCCTGCGCCCGTTCAAGGCTCGCTTTAGGCGTGGCGACCTGCGCCACCGCGGGCGCGCAGGCGATGGTCAGCAGGGCGAACGTCAGCGGCGCGATCGCCCAGGGCGTGATGCGTCGCCACCCGACGGCTGCCTGCGCGGTCCGGGCGCGCGCCGCGGCCATCAGTCCATCACCAGACGCAAGCGAAGACGGCCGCTGGTCGCGTTGTTATTGCCGAGCTGCTCGTTGGTCAGCTCACTGAAGATCGTGTTGTTGATGCGGTACTCAAGGCCGAAGATCTGGGGGTTTGTGGCCGAGTCGGTGCCCACGGGCGTGCGCGAATACAGCCGCAAGCGCCGTGAGAGAGACTTGTCGGCGTCAATGAACAAGGTGCCAGTGGCGTCGGGCGTGAGGCTCAAGTTGAGGTCGAGCGTCTCTTCGAGCGGGCGCTCGATCATGCTCAAGACCGGGCCCAGCAGCACCTCGGTGGCCGGTGCCGCGCTGGCTGCGCCGGTGAGGTCAGACGGGTAGCGCCCGGTCAGCAGCAGCGTGAGCACCTCAATCTTGCTGGCGCCACTGCTGCTGGTGAGGGTCGGGTTGATCTTGGGATCGCTGTCACGCGTGGGCATGACGACCTCGATCTCCAAGGTGACCTCCTCCTCGCGCAAATCTGCACCCGCGCCGGTGTCGAAGGTGGTGTTCGTCTGCCCTTGATCGGTGCGCAACTTGAACGTCGTCGCCGCAACGACGTTCGCCGACATGAAGTTCTGGCCGCCCAGATTCACGATGCCTTCGTTTACGTCGAACGTGCGCCGTTGATAAGTGATCGTCGAGGCGTCGTCGAGGATGTCGACGGTGCCGTCGATCTGCAGTTGATCCTCGACCGAGTCGCTGGGCTTGCCCACCAGGAAGCCCCGGGCCCGCACGTCCATCTTGAGCTCCAGCTCGGTCGAGACCACCGCCAGGTTGCTGCGCACCCAGACCGAATCTTCAGCGCGCACCCGCACGTCGAGCATCATGCGCTTCAGCAGCGGGACCCGCTCGAAGACCGAGATGGACTGCGCGCGGCTGCGCCCCCTGAGGTTGTCGGTCACCCCTTGATTCAACGCGTCCGAGGCGACGATGTCGGCGATATACTCGGCCTCTTCAACCGCGATGTCCCCGCCAATCCGCAGCCGAGTCTCGGGCCCCCGGATGCCTTCGCGGTGCTGGAACATCTCGACCGACAGGCCCGTCGCGTCGAAGCCTGCGCGGATGACGCCGGGCACATTGAGCGCCATGTCGGACGCGTCGGCTGCGACGTACAGTCGCTCCAGGCCGAACTGCACGATCTCGACGGACACCTGGGTGACCGCCACCAGCGCCTCGTCGCGCCGCAACGCAAAGCGGTTCGGCTGCGCAGGCTTGCCCGGTCGAGGGCGCGTGAAGTCGGCGAGGGCGACGGTGAACGTGCCCAGGCTCGACTTGCCCGGCTGCACCGGCTGCGGCCCGATGGGGGTGGTGATGACGAACTCGGCGGGCTGCTCGAGGTGTAGATCGCGGCCAATCACGCTCGACCGCGGCACTGCGTCGAGGCGCTCGATGCGCACCCAGCCGTTCACGTTCGGGTCATCCAGCGGACCGATCACGTCGATGGATGCATGCATCAAGCCGCTGATATCGTTGAAGGTCGCGTTGGCAAATGGCGCCGCGATGCCCAAATCCAGCGCGGCCCGCAGCGCCACGTCGAGCGTCATGTCCTGGCCCACCGTGCCCACCAGCACGAGCGGCTGACCGTTGATCTTGAGCGCCACGTCGTCGAACGCGCCGACGCCGTGCCGGAAGCTGATTCGAACCGGCCGCTCGGCCTCCAGACGCAACGTGGGATCGTTGGGGCCCGACAGCATCGGCGTGCGCACGATGTTGCCGCGTAGATCGCGCTGAAGGTAGCTCGCGTCGAGGGTCGTGAGGGTCATGTCGAGGGAGTCGAGTCCGACGGGTCCGAAGATGTCGTAGCGGGCATTGATGCGTCCCGTGGTGGTCAAATCGAAGCGGGGATCGCTGAAGCCCAGCCGCTTGGGCGTCAGCTCGTTGAACGCCAGCTGCGCCGTCGCCATGCCCGCCTCGGGTCGCATCGGGACCGTGCCCTCGATGACCAGCAACTCGAACAGCCGGCCCTGGATGTCGACCTTGCCGTCCGCGGCCACCATGTCGAGGCGGCTGTCGGCCAGATCGTAGCCCTGGAAGCCCAACGCGCTGACCGTCAGGACCCCCTTGCCGCTGGGGTTGCTGAACGGGCCTTCGCCGGCCAACTCGAAGCCGATGCGTCCGCGCACGCCCAGCGGCTCGTCGACGAACGCGTTGGCCATATCGATGGGGATCTTGTCACCCTTGAGGGTGCCGACGAACGTCTTGCGCGCCAGACTGACGCTGCCGTCGGCGGTCAACTGCATGCCGCCGGGCCCGGTCACGCGCAGGGCGCGCAGCGAGACCGTGTTGCCCGCGAAGGCGCCGTCCACCACGATATCTGACAGCCCAAGGCGCTCGAAACGCGGGCCCTTGATGCGAATTGCGCCGTCGATGCTGGGCGCGGTCAAAGGACCGGTGATGCGCACCGCTCGCGCCGTCTCGAGCTGCCCGGCGATGTCGACGTCGATCGGGAAGGCCGAGACGTCAACGTTCGACAGGTTCACCGTCACGTCGGCGCTGGGGCGACCGCGCAGGCCGATCGTGCCCGCCGCTGAGACGCTGCCGGCGTCGGTGCGCACATCGACGTCTGCGAGGGTGACGATCTGTTTCGCGTAGCGCGCCTGCAGCAGCAGGTCGGCCGTGGGGTAATCGGCGTACCGCAACTGCCGACCCGAGAGGCGCACCTCGGCGACCGGATCGGTGAGCGCGCCGTTGATGTTAAAGCTCGCGTCGATGCTGCCGTCGATGGGGAGCGCCATCGCGGCACCGATCGGCGCCAGATCGGGCACGGTGAAGCGACCGGTCAGATCGCCACGCTGGTCGGAGACGCCCAGCGTGCCCTCGACCCGCAGCTGGTTGGGCCCCGCGTCGAGATGCAGCCGATGCACCTTGAGCCGATCGCCATTGAGCGCTGCGATCACGTTGAGTTCGGTGCTCGGTGGCAGGCCGGGGATTCCGCTCGCGCCCACCCGCCGATGGTCCATGTCGACCGTCACCGACGCGGTGCGCGCTGCGGCATCGGTCAGCGCCACGCCGTGCACGCGCACCCGCAGATCCATCGGGCCTCGCGCCAGCCGTCGCACCTCGGGGATGGCCTGAATATCAGGGATCTTTGCCGGATCGATGTCGTAGAGTTGGGCGTTGACCGCCGCATCGGCGCGTTGGATATCGTAGATGCCGCGCGCGTAGACGCGGCCGTCAGCGACGCCGGCTTCCAGCGCATCGAGGCGGGCGACGCCCTCTGGATCAAGCCCCGCTTGCAGGGTCCACCCCGACAGCCGGTTGCCCATGACTTCGAGCCAGTCGCCCTCGGCCGTGATCGTCGCGTCGATGCTGTCGAGTTGGCCTTTCGAGCGCGCCCTCAGGTCGACCGCGCCATCGACCCCTTCGATGCCCAGCGGCAGCAGATGCCGGGCGAGGCTGTCGCTTCTAAAATGTACCCGCGACACCAGGGTGGGCACGCCGGGCTGGTCGAGATCCATCGCGATGCCGCGCACCTCGATTGGATCCCCGCGCAATGACCCCTCCAGCGCGCTGACGGTGAACGCCTGCTCGCGCCAGTCGAAGTGGCGAATGATGCCGTCCGAAAGGGTCCAGGTCATTAAATCGGAGGCGGCTGCTTTCGCGACCGGGGTCGCCAGATCTGCGCCCGGGATGCTGACGCGCGTGCGGGTAAACTCAACGCTCGCCGCGTTGATGGTCATCGAGGTCTGGGCGTCGGCCGAGTCCATCGCGAAGCGGGCGTCGTTGACATTGGCGCCCACCGTTCGAATGAGGATCTCGGGCTGATCGAGCACGAAGGTCGCGCCGCGGATGTTGACGTCGGTGAACGCCAGCCGCATGGGCGATCCGGGGTCGCCCTCGTCGAGGACCACCTCGCCCTCAGGCGGCAGGAAGACCGCGGCGATGTTGGTCAGGTTGCCCGGCCGACCCAGGTCGTCGACGCCCTCTGGGTGTGGCCGCGCCTTGAGATAGACTCGGGGCCGAATGATCTCGATGCCGTCGATGGCGATCTGGCTGTCGAGCAGCGCCGAGAGCCGGATGTTGGAGAGCCTGATGCGATCTACGGTGATGACCGGCTCGCCGTCCGGATCGATCAGGGCGGGCTCGTGGACATCGAGCTTCCACGGCAGTGGGCCCCAGTTCAGGCGTGTCCAGACGATGCGTCCACGCAACTGTGAGTTGACGACCTGATCAAAAATCCCCAACGCCAGTGATGAGTTGAGCAGGAAATAGAGCAGGAAATATGACAGCCCAAGGAAGGCTGTCAGTAGAATGATCTGTGCGCTGATCCGCTGATACAAGCGGGCCGTGACCCTCAATACCGTGCGGGGGGCTTCAAGCGCGTCCATGACCGCCGGACAATATCAGGCTCGCCAAGGCTGACCTAATTATCGCTGCCTGTTGAGGCAGGGTTGAGTGAGCCGGGCTGGGCCACGTCGCGGGTGAGGTCGACGAACGGTGCGTTGAGGCGCCACGATTCTGCGTTGCCGACCAGGTGGTTGCCGGCGTAGACCCCACCGCCCGCGTCGATGAAGATGCCCGCCTCGCCCGAGCCCTCGATGCGGTTGTTTCGCAGCGACGGGCGCGCACCGCGGACGAGCACCCCGAACGTCTGCTGGCCCCGGATTGTATTGTCGATCACCCGGGGCGTCGCGCGCCCATCGATGACGATGCCGGCCGCGCGCCCATCCGCGATCACGTTGCTCTTGATGTCGGGGGCGGTCCCGCGCACGTGGATGCCGATGCCTACCTGGCCCACCAAGCGGTTGGAGACGATCCGTCCCCGGCCGCCCTGGTGCACGATAATCCCGCCCGCGCGTCCGCCCTCGATGCGGTTGCGCCGCACATCGGGGTCGCCGCGATCGGCGATCTCGATGCCCACGCCGGCGTTGCCGAGCACCGCGTTGTCTTCGAGCAACGGCCGCGCGTCGCCGTGCACCAAAATTCCGCCAGCGCGGCCGTCTCGGATGGTCGTGTGCTGCACGGTGGGGCGCGCGCCGTCGCGAATCTCAATGCCCGCAAAGTCGTTCGCGTAGACCTCGGCGCGCACGACGGTGGTCTCGCCGATGGAGCGCAGGAGCAGGCCTGCGGCTCGGTTGTCGTGCACCTTGATCCGCGTCAGCTGCGCCTCGGCGCGGTCCTTGATGACGACGCCCGCGTTGCCGTTGAGCGCCATCTCACCGTCGACGACGACGACGGTCGCGTCGTCACGGGCGAGCAAACCCGCCCCTAAGTTAGAGGACAGCACGCTGCCGCGGATGGACGCCGATGAGCGACCCGCCAGCTCAACCCCCGACAGCTGCGCGCCGCTCACCTCGGTGTCGACCAGACTCAACTGCGCGTCTTGCAACGCGAGGATCCCGCTGGCGACACCGCCGCGCACTCGAGATCCGTTGAGGATTACTTCAGCGCCGTCGACGATGCCGATCGTCGATCCACCGGCGCCATGAACCGTCACATCGTTGAGGCGCGCCCGGCCGGCTGAGACGCGCACGGCATATCGATTGCGCGCCCCCCGGCCCCGGATCGTCAGCCCGACGATCTGCACGTCAGCCGCCAACTCAAGCGCGGTGCCCTCGGGCGCCTCGAGGGTCGCGCCGGGCTCCGCGATGATCGTCAATGGGATCGCGACGAGAACATGCTCGACATATACGCCGGCTGGCACCCGAATCTGATCGTGTGGTTGCGCTGCCGCGATGGCCCCGCCGATCGTCGGATACTCTGGACCCACCTGGATGCTGCGGGCGCCGGGGGTGAGGGGCGGCCCCGATCGACTCGCGGCCGACGGGGGCGCCTCGTCCGGCTGCTCGGGTCGCAAGACGGACCAGGCCACGATCGAGGAGGCGATGCCGAGCACCACCAGCACCCAGGCCATCCAGCCCGCGCGCGCCGGCGACGGGGGCGTTGCCCTGCTGGGCTCGACAGCCTCGGCATTGATCGGCGTCTGGGTCGGCGTCTGGGTCGGCGTCTGGGTCGGCGTCTGGGTCGGCGTCTGGGTCGGCGTCTGGGTCGGCGTCTGGGTCGGCGTCTGGGTCGGCGTCTGGGTCGGCGTCTGGGTCGGCGTCTGGGTCGGCGTCTGGGACGGCGTCGTGGGCTG
>JBNMOZ010000211.1:0-8950 GCA_051276005.1 Bradymonadia bacterium
CCCCGATCATCGCCGACGCCGAAGCCGGGTTCGGCGGCGCGCTCAACGCCTACGAGCTGATGAAGGCCATGATCGAGGCCGGCGCAGCGGGCGTGCACTTCGAGGACCAGCTTGCCGCCGAGAAGAAGTGCGGCCACCTGGGCGGCAAGGTGCTGGTGCCGACGGCGCAGTTCGAGCAGACGCTGATCTCGGCGCGGTTGGCGGCCGACGTCATGGGCGTGCCGACCCTGCTCATCGCCCGCACCGACGCGAACAGCGCCAAGCTGCTCACCAGCGACATCGACGATCGCGACAAGCAGTGGTGCACCGGCGAGCGCACGCCCGAGGGCTTCTTCCGCCTCAAGGGCGGCCTCGACATGGCCATCGCCCGCGGCCTGGCATATGCGCCCTACGCCGACCTGGTGTGGTGCGAGACCGGGCGCCCGGACCTGGCCGAGGCCAAGCGCTTCGCCGAGGCGATCCACGCCGAGTTCCCCGGCAAGCTGCTGGCCTATAACTGCTCGCCCAGCTTCAACTGGAAGCAGCACCTCGACGACGCGACGATCGCCAAGTTCCAGCGTGAGTTGGGGGCCATGGGCTACAAGTATCAGTTCGTCACGCTGGCGGGCTTCCACAGCCTCAACCACGGCATGTTCCAGCTGGCGAGCGCCTACAAGGACGCGGGCATGACAGCCTACGCGGCGCTGCAGACAGAGGAGTTCGCCGCCGAGGCGATCGGCTACACCGCCACCAAGCATCAGCGCGAGGTGGGCACGGGGTACTTCGATGCGGTGCGGACGGCGATCACGGGGGGAGACTCGGCGACGTCGGCCATGCGCGACAGCACCGAGGCAGAGCAGTTCTAGCCCCCGCCTCAGCCCCGCCTCAGCCCCGCCTCAGCCCGCGGCGCCGCCGCGCTCCGAAGGCACAAACCGACAGCACACCCAGCCATCCTAAAGGCGCCGGCGCTCGACCTGGGCTGGCCGCGCAGACGCTGATGTCGACCGGACCGGTCAGCGCCGTCCGGGCCGGTGCCAGCCATGCAGTGCCGCAGTACTCGTTGTCGACCGTGCAGCCCGGCGCGTAGGCGTAGGACACGTCGAGCACCGCATCGAGCGGGCCCGCATCCAGCGTCTGCATCGCCAGCACGTCGCTGACCGCCAGCATCATCGACGCGGTCGCGTCGCGCGCGGCCTCGATGCGTTCACGGTCGAAGGCGTTTGACGTGTCGCAGTTGTCGAGTCGGTCGGAGTGGTTGAGCCCGTCGACCGGCTCATCGAGTCGGCCCAACGACGCGTCGACGAAGTTGAGCACGGTGACGATCTCAAGGTCTTCGTTGCGCAGGGTGTGGGTGAAGGCGTCCTGCAGCGTATGCGCCATCTGACCCATGCGAAACGCCGGTTCGAAGACGCGCACGTTGACCTCGCCGTAGAACGCGAACGTCCAGCGCGTCTTGAGCCGCGGGTCGGCCGACCAGAAGCTCTCATGGGCCTCTTGCAGGCGCTGGGTCAGGGGCTCTCGTGCGGCGACGATCGCGCTCTCATTGCCCTCTTCGCCGTCATGGTTGGCCCGGCGCAGCGAGTGCGGGGCCTGCAGATCGTCCTTGATGTGCGTCGTGCGCAGCTCGTTGAAAGACACCACCGCAAACCCGCGCGTGTCGGGCTCGCGCGCGCCGGCAATAATCGACGCCACGACCCACTGCTCAAGCGGGGTGTCGACGGCCACGCCATAGGTGTCGCCGACGTCTTTGATGAAGCTGCGCGTCGCCTTGTCGGTGGGCAGCGCTGCCGTCTCGGCCCGGGCCAGCAACGCATCGAAGACCCGCAGGCCAGCGACGGTCCCGAACGGCGCCGGTTGCAGGCCAAACCCGCCCGCCGTGAGTCGCTCATGACACGGCGAGGACGCCGCCGTCAGGATCTGGAACGCGTGCGCGCTGGGTGCCAGCAGCGATCCCAGCACCAGTCCACTCAGCATGGCGCCGGTGCGACGCGCGCCGCTGCGCAGCCGGCCCGTCACAGGCTGGCCCATTCGATGCTGACGACAGTGCCGTAGGCGTAGATGACAAGGGGAATGCCGGTGGGCACGGGCACGATGATGTCCAGCGAGATGGGCGTGAACTCGAACGTCCACTGCTTGCTGACCGACCAGCGCAGCGCGCCAGGCCGCACGTCGATGTACCAGCCCACTTCGCCGGCATCGTCGATGATGGTGTCGGAGAGCAACACCGACACGCCCAGCGTCAACGACGAGCGAACATGGCCCAGGAAGCTCAAATATTCGCCGCCGACGCCCAGGTTGAGCACGTTGAGCACTTTAGTATCGAGGGTGAAGTCGAGGGTCTCATCGAACTCGATCTGGCCCTGCAGCCCCCAGCGCGAGAAGCGGCGACCCACGGCGAGCCCAGGGCTCCAACGCGCGATCACCAGGTCGCGCCGCGGATCGTAGATCGTCCCCATCAGGCTGGGCTGAATCCACCAAGCGCCCTCATGCTCCACCGAATCAAGCAGGATCGAATCGGTGCGCTGCGGCGTGACAGCCCGGGGCACGATCTCGCGAATGGGCGGCCGCGTGACGGGCTGGGGCACGATCTCACGAATGGGCCCCGCGACGGGCGCAGCAGTGCTCGGCGCTAAGGTATCGGGCGCAGCGGGCGCTGTGCTGGACGGCGCAGGGGCGGGCGCAGCGACCGGCGCAGGCTGAGCGAGCCCCAAGACAAGGGCGAAAGCCCCGATCACTTTGCCTCTGCGTAAACTTGGGCTGCCGTGAGCAACACCTCACCGCTCAGCCGCACGCTGAAGTCGACGTTGACGTACTCGTAGACGATCAGGCCGCTGCGATGGGCCAGGAAGACGGCCGGCACCGGCAACCAGGGCCGCGTTGTGCCATGTGCCTTCTGCCACCGCCGAAAGTTGCCCGGTGTCCCGAAGTGCTTCGCCAGCGCGAGATAAGACAGGCCATACGCCCGGGCAGCCACGCCCAGCTGGTCGGAGTAGACCTTGTAGCTGCCCTCCACCATCGGGGCGGCCTTGAGCACTGCGGGGGCGTCACCGCTGATCGCGATAATGCGATAGCCGGTCTGATTCAGCGCAGCCTCGATTGTACGCAGCTGCCCGAGCTGCTTCTGGCAGTAGTAGCACCACCCACCGCGCAAGAAGACCAGGACCGTGGGCTGCTCTGCCATGAGCGCCGCGAGTTGAACCGGGGTGCCGTCGGGCGTGAGCACCGTCGCGTCCGGGCCGCGCTGGCCGATCAAGATCGGCCGAACTTCAGTGGGTTTGGGCGCGTGGGGGCGCGCGTCGGCTGTGCCCACAAGGAACAATAGGATCCATAAAAACCGCAAACCGAAGGCTCCGATGTGATGGCTGCGCCAACCATAGCGCAACACTGCTGATGTGCGAAGGCCAGGTTGGATGCGCAATCAAGGCAATGAGCGCCAGCGATGCACCTACTGATCGAGCCAGGTCAAGCGTCGCGCGGCTGGCCGAGCGTGAACTGCGGACTAGCGCCAGTCGATCAGAAACGCCGCGTCTTCGCGCACCGTAAAGGGCCGCGACGCCGTCCGCCCGTCGAACTTGAGGCGCGCGCGATAATCGCCGTCGGGCAGGCGCAGCGCGTGCTGACGCTCCACCCCAGACCCGAAGTCGACCCGCCGCAGCCGCGCGCCGGCGTCGTCGATGATGGTGACCGAGAGATCGCCCGCTGGAGCCTCGTAGCGCACGGTGATGGCCCGCGAGGACGCCTGCCACGCGCGCAGGCCGAAGATGAGGCCCACTGCTGCCAGGGCCAGGCCGACGAGTGTGCGTGACCTCATGCGGCGGCGGACAGCGGGTTTCCGGCTTCGTCGCAGGCGACGAACGCGCCGGTGGACGGATCGTGGATGTGGCGTTCGATGGCCACCAGGGCGCCGTCCTCGATACAGTAGACGTTGAACTCGGCGAAGTGTCGCGTGCCGGACCGGCTGGCGCTGCCCACCTGGATGACCGGGCTGCCGTTGGGCAGGGCCATGCGCTTGAACTCGTGGTTGTGGCCATGCACGACCAGCTGCGGGCCGCCGGTGGCGTCGAAGCGCTGCACGATGGCCGGGGCTTCCTTGAGGCGGCGCATCTGATCGAGGCGGCGATTGGGCTCGGGGAAGAGCGGGTGGTGCAGCAGCAGCATGCGGAATCGATCGCCCGCCTGGGCGAAGGCCGCGTCCATGCCGTCGAGCTGCTCACCGTTGAGCGAGCCCGTGGCCATGAAGACCGGCGTGGGGATCGCGGTCGACAAGCCGACGATGCAGTAGTCATCGTTCTGGCGCACGATTGGGTAGCCGTAGGGGTCGGTTGGCAGGGCGACGTCATGCGGCTGGTAGTGCCCGAAGAACGTCTCGAACATGCTGCTGTGGGCGGCGTCCTTGCAGTAGTAGTCGTGGTTGCCCGGCACGAGCGTGAGCGTGTCGCCGGTGAAGGACGCGTCGAGCAGTTCGCGCACCCGCACGAACTCCGGCTCCAGCGCCAAGTTGACCAAATCGCCCGTGCAGACGTTGTGATCGCAGGCCTGCGCGACGACGGCGTCGAGCAGCCGCTCGAAGATCTCAACGCGGTAGTGCTTAGAGCGGTTGAGGGCCAGGTTCACCCCGCCCGTCCAGCGCTTGCTGGCGAACTTGCGCAGGGCCACACCTTTGAGGCTGAGCACATGCGTGTCAGAGAAGTGGGCGATACGTATCATTGCGGCACGCTCCAATCGAGGGTGTAGCCGTTCTCGGCGTCGAGGAAGCCATCCACGCGAATCAGCAGGATCTGCGCGGCGTCGACCTCGATATCTACCCGCTCGGTGTCGGCCTCGCTCGCGCTGCGGCCCAGCGGCAGGCCGTCTTCGGCGAGGACCTCAAGGTCCAGGTCGCCGCGGTCATTGTCAAAGGCGATCGAGATGGCGACGTCGCCGGCGTCGACGGGCAGCGCGTACCAGTCCTCGGTGAACGCGCAGATGACGACGCCTGCCAGCGGGGCCTCGGCGTCGGTCAGGTCGGTGGCGGTGCGGGGGCCTTCGTTCTCGCGCGCGTCGTCATCTTCGCAGGCCGCGACCACCGCGAGCGGTGCCGCGACGATGTTGTTGCTGGGTCGCACGTCGGCGATGTCGCGCTCGGGATCGAGCTGCACGAGCAAGAAGCCGTCATCGGGCTGCAAGTCGGGCGGCACCGCGATGCGCTGGCTGATCGGGAGAATCTGAGCGCCGTCGATGCGCGCGATGGCGCTCTCGGCGAGCACGATGTCGTCGGCCGACACCTGATCGTCGAGGGAGAAGGTGTAGCGCACCAGGATGTCGCGGGCGCGATCACCACGCAGGTTGGTCACGTTGAACGTGGCCCGCAGATCGTCGCCGGGGGCGACGCGCGCGCCGCTCAAGCGCAGGTCGGTGATCTCGAGATCGACGCCACTGACGCCCGCCACGGTGAGCGCATAGACGTTGCGCTCAGGCAGGGGCTGGGTCACTCGGATCGCGTACTCGCCGTTGCGCTCTGCGGTGTGCACGATGCGCTGCGGCTGGGTCTCGATCAGGTCGCCGTCGGGATTGAACAGGCTGATCTCTGCGCCCGCGTCGCCCGCCGCGAGGCGGAAGCTGACGGTGTTACCGGCCGCGATGGCGAAGCGGAACCAGTCCTCATCGCCCGGGCAGAGCACCAGGTCGTGCCGGCCGTCGGGCAGCAGCGCCGCCGTCATGCGATCGCCGTTGTCGGGATAGTCGTCGTCGGCGCATTCGTTGGCGTCGCCGATGTCGATCTCGAGGTCGTAGCGGTTGGCCACGTTCGCCTCATCACCCGCGGCCATGAACACCCGCACGTAGTAGCGCCCGGCCATCGGGGCCCGCGCCAAAGCAACGGCTTCGGTGTTCTGCAGGCCATCGGAGAGGTCGAGTCGAGTGACCTGGTCCGAGGCGTACAACGCCATCTCCAGGTCGCCATCCGCGCTGCTAAACGCGATATTGGCCGCGAGGCGCTGGTCGGCCGCCAACTCGACGGCGTACCAATCATCGTCGCCGTCACAGGCCACCAAGTCGGGGTACTCCCCCTCTTCGATGAGCGCGGCGTCCTGCACCACGCCCCCGCCGATGGGGCTGCCGTTGGGCTCGAACGGATCGGCCTGACAGGCCTGCTCGGCGTCGACGCGCAATGCGCCCTCGCCCACGTTGTCGTCTTCGCTGCCCTCGTCGAGCGTCTCGCCCGAGTCGAGGACCACGCGCACCGGATACAGGCCGTCTTCGATGTCGGCCGGCAGCGTCGTGCGGGCACGAACTTCGGCGCTGGTGCCGCTCTCGAGGGCCGGGACGGGCACGTCTTCGGCGAGCACGACGATGACGTCACCGCGCTGCAGTTCGACGCGCATCACGCTGGCCTCCGCGCGGCCGCCGCCGGTGTTGACCACCTCGGCGACCACATCGACCAGAGCGCCCGCTTCGGCGATGGCGGGGGTCGGTCGGACCGTCCGGGCGCGCAGGTTGGGGCCCTCGCCTGACGGATCCACGCGGACCTCCAGGTCGTACTGGAGCTGCCCGCCGGCGCCGGTGATCTCGAAGTAATGGGTGACGTCTTCGGCCAAAGGCGGCTCGAAGATGCGCAACACGCCAGCGCCGCCCACCCCGTCACGGACGGTCACGCCGTCGCGATCGGCCTGCCGCAGAGTGATGCGGCCCTCGGCTTCGTCGTAGCCCGCGATGACCTCGAAGACGCGGCCCGCGGGCACGCGCACCGAGAACCAGTCGGCGTCATCACAGATGCCCAGGCCCTCGTAGATCCCGCCGCCGAGGCGAATCGCGCCAAAGGAGACGTCGTTGTCTTCGTTGATGTCCTCTGCGCAGCCACCGGTGGCGCCGGTGACCTCGACGGGATCCCCCGCGAAGCCGACGTTATTGTTCTCGTCGACCTCGCCGTTGATGCGGTTGTCGGGATCGATCACCAGACCCACGCGCCAGATGCCGACCTGCTGGTCGAGGTCCATGGGCACCACGAAGGTGCGCTCGACCATGGTCTCGGCGCCGCCCTCGAGCGACTCGACGTCGAAGGTTGAGATGACGCGATCGCCGCGCTCGAAGGTCGCGTCGGGGCTAAAGACGATGGCCGCCTGCATGGCGCCGGTCGTGTCGCCGCCCAGGTTGGCGATGATGCCGTTGAGGGTCAGCATGTCGCCCGCGTTGACGCTGTCGGCGCTGACGCTCACGTCGACGATGGCCGGATCGACGTTGGGCTCACCGCCCAACTCGATGACGGTCTGCAAGGTCCGACGGTTGTTGCCGGTGTTGACGTCGTTGGACGAGTTGGTCGGATCAGCCACCGCCGAGAGGCGATACTCACCCCGGTCAACGCGCCGATTGATCGTCAGGTCGAGGGCGAACACCTCATCACCGTCGGCATCGAAGCCCGGCACGTTCTGCGATCCGAGCAGCACCTCAGCGCCGCCATTGACGGGCTCCGCCAAAATCCGCACCACGAACGGGCGCATGACCCCCAGGTTGCCCCGGTTGATCAGCCGCACGCCGCCGGTGAGCGCCTGCCCCCAGAAGGCACGCTCCTCGTTGACCGTGATCTCGGCGAGCACCAAATCGACGCCCATCACGTCGCCCGGCTCGACGATGTCGAAGCCGCCCGCGAACTGCCGCTCGTTATTATCTTCGAGGCGCTCGGCTACGGTGTCGTCGGGATCCGCGACCGCGATGAGGAAGTAGGCGCCCGCGGCCAGATCGAGGGGCACGTCGAGCACGTCGGCGAAGTCCTGTGTATCGCCCGTGCCCAAGGGCAAATCGGCGCGCTGGGCGACGATGACGTCGGCCGCATCGGCGCGGTCGTCGGTGCTCAAATACAGGGTGTAGCTGGCCTGCCCCACCGGCTGGTCGCCGATGTTGCCGAGGCAGACGTTGATGGGCAGCTGGTCGCCCTGCTGCACGACCGGTCGCTGGCCCGCGCTCAAGTCGCGGAACGCCGGGATGTCGAGGCCGCAGATTGTCAGATCCGGGCCGTTCTCCAGCGGGTTGCGTACGGTGATCGGGAACGGCGCGAAGGCCATGTTATTGCCCGAGTTGAGGTCGCCAATGCGCCCCTCAGAGTCGGCCACGACGCCCAGAAAATATTCGCCAGCCGGCAGGTCTGCGGGCAGCGTGAACGTTTCGCCGAAGCCCGCGAACACGTCGAGGGTGGGATCGTCGCTGCGCTCGATGACGCCGAGCTCCTGGGCCTCGGCGTCGTAGGCCTGGCGCGGCCCGATGAAGACGATCAAGTTATAGCGACCCACGACCGGCGCGCCGCCGTTGCGCAGCCCCCAGGACGCCATGACGTCCTCTCCACTGCGCGCGCGCTGCGGCACAACCTGGACCGCCCCGACCTCGAGGTCGGCGGGGGGCGAGACTTCGACCTGCACCATGCCCTGGCCGCCGCCGCCGGGTTCGGCGTCGACGTTGACCGTGACGTTGTAGGTGCCGGCCCTCGCGAAGATGTGCGCCGGCTCCGACTGCACGCTCTCGCTGTCGTCGCCGAACGCCCATGCGTAGCTGTACACGGCGTCCAACGGGCCGTTTGAGAGGGCCTTAAACTCGACGACCAGCGGCGCGTTGCCCGTCAATCGATCCGCGGCGACTTCGACTTCAAAGCCGCCCGAGTTACTCTCGCCGTCATCACACCCCTGGCACAAACCCAGGCTCATCGCCGCAACGATCGCCCATCCCAGACTCCGCATGCACAACTCCCTAATATCGACGCGCGCGCCACACCGGTGGGGCCAGCGACCCCTCGCAGCGCGGGCTCACCGCCCGCAGGCTGCGCCGACATTAGCCAGAGCGCGCCCTGCGAGGCAAGGAAGGCGACCGCTGTCCATCATCACCCCATGCACGCGTCTCTCGTCGCCAAACCCATTGAGAACGTTCATAAATTGCCGCCCAGATGGCGTCGTGGGCGCCCCCGCCACCCCCCCACGTTGATAGTGGGCAACACAACCCACCGCCCCCA
>JBNMOZ010000212.1:0-8929 GCA_051276005.1 Bradymonadia bacterium
GGACGCGAAGTTGGTGAGCGTGTCGCCGAAGCGCGTGACCTCGAACAGGCCCTGCCGCAAGAACTCGGTGTCGGCCGCCGGCGTGCGCCCGCCCGACATGCCGGCGTTCATGAAGCTGTAGAACAGGTCCATGTCACCCAGCGTCAGGAAGAACCCCGCCAGCCCGCCGCCAACCAAGCAGATCGTCGCCAGCATCAGATGCCACTTCAGGCGCCGCATCGCCTGCGGCAACCATGCGCCGAAGTAGTGTCTCAACGCGCGGCCGAGGTGGCGCTTGGTGCCGTAGACGCACAGATACGCGCGCCCGCAGAGCCCCTCGAGCCACAGCACCACGTTGCGATCCAGGCTGATGGCGCGGGCGACGCTGAGCGCCGAGAGGGTGCCGCGGTAGAGCATGGCCAGGCGCCGTGCATCTTCGGCGTCGAGGGTCGAGAGCCCCTTCTTCTCCACCGCCTCGACCAGCGACTCCAGCTCGCGCCAGCCCGCCTCGCGCTCACGGCGAAACTGCACCGATCGCAGATTGCTCTGCCCAGCGCCGCTCTGCCCGGCGCCGCTCTGCCCGGCGCCGCTCTGCCCGGCGCCGCTCTGGCCGGTCATACGAGCTCCCGGCGCTTGATGTCGAGGTACCGATTGAGCAGGGCCGGGCCGATCGCAGCGGGGTTCGCGTCGATGCAGTAGATGCCCAGCCGACGCAGGCGCAGCAGCACCTTGTCGCGCTCGCGCAGCAGATCGTAGGCGACCACCGAGCGGTGCACGTCGAGGATCTCCTCGGGCACCTGCCGGGCCAACTCGGCGGTGCTCGGATCGCGCATCGAGACGAAGATGAGCACGTGTCGTCGGCCGAGCCGGCTGAGGTTGTCGAGCATCAGCTCGGCCGTGATCGTGTCGACAAAGTCAGTGAGCACCACGATGAGCGAGCGCCGCTTGAGCTGGCGACCCAGCTGGCTCAAACCCAGGGTGAAGTTGGTCTCGTTGGGGCTGTATTTGAGCGCCGCCGTCTGGTGCTGCAGCCGATGGATGGTCTGCACGCCGCCCGCCGGCTTGATGAACTGGCGCACCTGCTCATCAAACGCAAACAGGCCCACGCGATCGCCCGCCCGCAGGCTGTAGAGCGCGAGCAGCAACCCGCTGTTGATCGCCGCGTCGAGCTTGGGCAGCGCGCTGGCGGTGCCTGTCGAGCCGGGGCTGCCCGACCGAATCGGCTCGCCCATCAGGCGCCCGGTGTCGAACGCCAGGATGACCTGGTGATTGCGCTCGGCGCGGTACTGGCGCACCAGCAGCTTGCGGTGCCGCGCCGAGGCCTTCCAGTCGATGGCGCGATGATCCTGGCCTTGGCGATACTCCGCGAGGGACTCAAACTCCGAGCCCGCCCCCACGTACCGGTCGGCCTTGAGGCCCGCCAAGGGGTTGTTATCGCTCATCTTCAACGCGGCCGCACGCACCGCGCGAATATCGGGCACCACCGGTACGACCAGATCGAGTCGATGTCGGTATGCGCGCCGCACCAGACCCAACGGCCCGTCCCATCGCAGCCAGAGCGCGCGCACTTCGGCCTCGCCGCGGCGACTCGGGATCAGCGGCATCTCGGCGCGCACCATTGCATCGGGTGGGACCACCAGGTTGGCCGGGGGCTGGGCATGCAGGCGCGCCCCCAACTCGGGCAGCACGTGCAGGTGCAGCGTGCGCGGCCACTCGGGCGCGCTGATTCGAAGATGCAGCGGATCTTGGTCGCCGATGTAGAGCATGTCGGGCGCGATGGCCTCGACGATCAGCCGGCGCCGCGGCAGCCCCAGCAACGCGTCGACCATGAGCGCGATGACGGCGCAGACCGAGAAGGCCAGCGACATCGTCCACAACCGCGGATCGACGAGGCTCGGCAGCAAGGCCACCGGGATGCCCAAAGCGAAGAGGAGGACCGCGCGGAGAGTAGGACGCACGCCAGGCTCAGCGCGGCGCAGGGACGCGGTGGACGACCTGTTCGATGATCACCGCCGGGCTCAAGCCTTCGATCTCAGCGCCGGGCGCGAGCACGACGCGGTGCGCCAGCGCGGGCACGACCAGCGCCTTGACGTCGTCGGGGATCACGAAGTCGCGGCCGTGCAGCGCCGCGTAGGCCCGGGCAGCGGTCGCCAGCATGTTGCACGCGCGCGGCGAGGCGCCCGACAGCAGCGAGGGGTGCTCTCGGGTCGCGCGCACCAGATCGACGATGTAGTCGACCATTTCGTCGCTCAACCGCAGCGCCGACACGGCCGCGCGCGCCGCGATCAGGCGCTCGAGCGACGCCACTGGCCCCAAACCAAACTGATCAAGGTCGGGCATGGCCGTGCGATGCCCATGCACCTTGACCATGGCGCGCTCCTGATCACGCGAGGGATAGTGGATGGCAATCTTGAACAAGAACCGGTCGAGTTGAGCCTCGGGCAGCGGGTACGTGCCCTCTTGCTCGATGGGGTTCTGGGTGGCGACGACGATGAACCCCGCCCCCAGGTCGTACCGCTTGCCGTCGATGGTGACCCCCCGCTCCTGCATGGCCTCGAGCAGCGCCGCCTGGGTCTTCGGCGGGGTGCGGTTGATCTCATCGGCCAGCAAGAACTGGGTGAAGATCGGGCCCTTGGTGAGCACAAACTGGTTGGTCTGGAAGTTGAAGAGGTTGGTGCCGATGATGTCGCCAGGCATCAAGTCGGGGGTGAATTGCACCCGCCGAAAGCTCAGGTCGATGCCGCGCGCCAAGCTCTGCGCCAGCAGGGTCTTGCCCGTGCCGGGTACGCCTTCGAGCAGCACGTGGCCCTCGGACAGCAGCGCGACCAGCAGCAGCTCGACGGCGGCGTCATGGCCAATGACGACGCGGCTGATCTGCTCTTTGAGGGCGCCGGCCAGCAGGCCGATCTCAGCGACATCCATCACCCACTCCACGCGGCCACCCGACAAGACGGCGATCCTGCGGTATCCGACGCGAGAGTGAAAGGGCTGGGGCGTCGAGTGGGACCGAATTGACGCGACGGCGGGCCTCAGCCCAACACGTCGGCCGCCATGTCCATCACCTGTCGTACGCATTGGTGATGGGCCTGCACCATGCGCGCTGAGTGCGTGTGGGCGCCCACGCCGCCGTCATGCGCGACCACCGCGTTGATCGTGTACCAGAGCGCGGCGCGTACCCAGGTTTGCACCGTCTCTGCGGCTACCGCTGCGGTCACCCCCGACACCGCGACCCGCCAGCGTTCGAGCAGCGCCGATTGCATCTGGCGGCGCGTCTCAGATGTAAGCCCCTCGACCAAGAAGCGCACCACGTCGACGATCGCGGGCCCAACCCGGACGCTCTCCCAATCGATCAGGATGGGCGCGGGCCGAAACATCCAGTTGTCCAGGTGCGCGTCGGCGTGCATGAGGCTGGGCGGGATGGCGGCCAGCACCGGGGCCATCTGGGCGGCCATGTCGGGCAGGTCGGCCAGCCTGGCCTGGGCCCAGGGATGCGGGTAGCGTTCGACGAATTGAGCGCGCTGCGCGGCCGTGGTGCCTGCCCACCGCGGGGGTTTATACGACCAGTCGGGCGGCGGCGCGTTCCACCACCCGGCGTGCAGTCGACCCAGTACGTCCATGGCCGCGAGGGCCTGCCCCCGGGTGGCGCCGATGAGCATGTCGCCCGGCGTGGCGTCGCGCAGGTCCTCGATCAACAGCAAGATTCGGGCGGGCTCGACCACCGCGCCCAGCAGGCGAGGCACGTCGGGCGAGTCGCGCATCGTGCGCAGAAACTTCAGCTCTCGCGCCCCGTCTTCGCGGGCATTGCTGATCTTCAACACGGCGGTCTGGTCGGCGCCCCACCGCACTACATAGAGCAGCGCGGAGATGCCACGGCCGGTCTTGAGGGGATGAATCGTGGGCAGGCTGAGCGGCGCGCCGATCAGGCGATGCCAGATCGGCGCGGACAGCTGCATCGACTCGAACAGCTGCATACGTGCTCCTTGGACGGTGTGCGTATGCCAACCGACGCGGCGTTGCGTCAAGACTGACGCGCATCACGGGCACGTCGGCGCGACTGCAAACCGATTGACGCTGACCCTGCCGTCGCTCTCACTGTCATCAGTCGATCGCCCACCGAGAGGACTCCGCCATGCCGTTTTGGAGCCGCAAGAAGGTTCACAAGCACACCGAACTTGCCGCCGATCGCGAGACGTTCTGCGCTGCGCTACGCGCGCGCCTCGACAAGGCGGGGACGGGCTATCGCTACGATGACGACCAGTTCGCGATCTTCAGCGAAGAGAGCGGCGGGGTGCACTTCCTGCGCAACGCGTACGACGAGTACGCGGCCAGCCCAGCCATCGACCGGGCCCCGGTGCTCTCTGCGGTCGTCGAACGCGTGCGCACGCCATTCCCCAGCGCACCTGACACCTGGGCCGATGCCCGCGCCAACGTCATGCCCCGGCTGCGCGATCCGGCGTACTACACGTCGACGACCATGCAGGTGCAGGCCCTGCACCCCGACTCGGATCCGCCACAGTTCTGCCAGCGCGCCATCGCGCCGGGCCTCGCGCTGGAGCCGGCTTATGACCTGCCCACCCAGATCATGGCGATCACCCAAAGCCAGCTGAGCGACTGGGACGTCAACGCCGACACGGTCATCGAAGCCGCACTGGAGAACCTCGCCGTGCGCACCGGTGACTGCTTTCAAGCTGTCGCGCCGGGCTTCTATGTGTGCTCGACCAACGACGCATACGACTCCAGCCGCATGGCCCTCGTCGACCGCATCGCGGCCCTCGACCTGGACGGCCCACCTTTGGCGGTGGCCCCGCATCGCGACGTGCTCTTCATCACCGGCGCCCACGATTCAGCCGGGCGCGCGCGGCTGCTCGAGGCCGTGCAACAGAACCTCGAAGCGCCGCGGCTGGCGGTCTTCGTGCCCTTCGTGCTGATCGAGGGCGCCTGGCGGCGCTGGTGGCCCGCCGCGGACGATCCGTTGGCCGCCGACTGGACCATGCTCGACATCCAGCTCAACGGCCGCAACTACGGCGACCTCAAGCGATTGCTCGATGAGAGCGAGACGGGGTTCTTGGCGAAGTTCAACGCCATCAAGACGACCGAGGGCGAGATCTTGTCGTACTCGGTCTACCCCGCCGTGGCGGGTGGATGGCTGCCGCGGACCGATCTGGTGTCGGTGCTCGATTACGACGATCCGGGCGAGCCGATGATGCTGCCTTGGGACACGGTCGCGCCGTTCCTGCGCGCGGTCGATGACGTCGCGCCGCCGGTCTTCGAGACCCTGCGCGACAGCAACGCGG
Organism: Bradymonadia bacterium; assembly: GCA_051276005.1. Taxonomy (GTDB): domain Bacteria; phylum Myxococcota_A; class Bradymonadia; order UBA7976; family UBA1532; genus JBNMOZ01. Next base: position 5,274 of record JBNMOZ010000212.1, read on the forward strand.
CGCTCATGGCCGAGCTGGCTGAGGCCTCAGCTGCTGACGCCTCAACGGCCCGTTGACGCCTGACCCCGTACAAACGGAAAGGCGCGCCGCCCGTTCGCCCACTCTTGGATGACGCCACGGGTGGCGTCACACGAAAGTGAGGCGACGATGCGAAGTGTATGGGGAATGTGGCTGGCCAGCACGCTGGTCATGGGCTGCGAGCTGGTCGGGGGCGACGACGCCGGCCCAAAGATCGATCGTGGGCAAGCGGCCGATACCGGCCTTGTCGACATGGATGCGCCCGACGTGGGCGCGATGACGAACGACCGGGGGATCCAATCCGACGCGGGGATGCAGCCCGACAGCGGCCTGACGCAGAGCATGCTGCGCGGGCGCGTCGTGGCGATCACCGAAGACGCCGATGAGCGGGCCATGGTCGACGCCGAGGTGTACCTCAAGGACGGAGATCTCGCCTCCGATCCCGTGCTCAGCGACCTCAACGGGCGCTTCCTGCTGACGACCGATTGGCCCGCCGGCATGTACGCCCTCTGCGCGCGCAGCCAGGCCGTCGAGACGTGCGCGGCCATGCCCATCGAGCTTGAGGGCGGCTTCGTGTACGCAGGCGATATTCGCGTCGAGTTGGGCCCAGACGCCGTCTACGGCTCGGTGCGGCTCGCCGACGGCAACCCCTGCGTCTGGCGCTTCCCCATGTTCGGGGTCTCGGTCGACGCCGAGGTGGTCCTGTCGGGCGGCGCCGAAGAGATCAAGATTCGGACGAACTACAACGGCGAATTCACCGCGCTGACTGCGGGCGAGACCGACACGATCACGATGCGCTGCGAAGACGCCGAGGTGCAGACCGACGCCCCACGCGGCCAAGCGATCGAGATGGTCGTGCCCAACACGGCGCCGGTGATCGAGGACGTCTACACCGCCGATGACCAGGGCCGACTGGTCCAGCATCAATTCGAGGCGACCCCCTTGCGGGTGCAGGCGCGCGTGACCGACGAAGACGACGAGGCCCCCCAGTTTCGATGGCAGGCCAGCTATGGCCAGGCGGTCGAAGGCGACGCAGAGTTCGCACGCTGGACGCCGCCCGCCGCCGCCGGCACCCATCGCGTATACGTGCTCGCGCGGGACGGTCGCGGCGGCTATGCGCTGGGGCAAGCGGCGGTCACGGTGCAGTCACGCCGCCTGTTCATGGGCAACGTCGTCGATGCCGAGGGCGCGCCATTGGCGGGCGCCGAGGTGACGGTGAACGATGAGGCGATGGGCGTGACCAACACCCAGGGCGCCTACCAGATCGAGATCCAGCCCAACGACGGCGATGAGCGCTGGACCATCGCGGTGCGCAAGCCGGGCTTCGTGGCGCAGGTGAGCGTCGTCAACGACCTGAGCGGCGCCCATCGCACCCTGCTGCGCGCGTGTACCCGCGTGCCTTTCGATCCCGGCCAAGATGCCGAGTTGATTCTCGAATCGGGTGGACTCCCAATCACGGTGCGCCTGCCCGCAAACGGCATCATCGCCATCGATGAAGCCGGCCCAGTGCCCCAGCGATTGGACGCCTGCGTGGCGGTGCTCGAAGAGGGCGATCCGACGCCCGGGCGCGACTGGCTGCGCGCCGACGATGACGACGCCTGGACGGCCATCGCAGGCCGACACCATGTCTTCTTGGATGTGGTCGATCCCCGCGATGCCGACCGGCGGTATGCCCGCCAACTCGACGCCGAGATCGTATTGGGCGCCGGCGAAGGCGAGCCCGTCGAGCAGCCGACCGTCTCCGCGCTCAACACCGCTGATGGCACCTGGCGCACGGTCGGCCCTGGGGTAGAGCAGGGCGGTGGGGTCATGCTGATCCTGCCGCGCGAACGCCGGTTCGTCACGTTGCACCCGTTCCCGCCCACCGTCGGCGTCGTGTGTCTGGCCCTCCACTTCGACCCGCAATGGTTCGCCAATGGGCCCTATCGCGTCCGCGCAATTATCCGAGGCCCGCGCCGCTCTCGCGTTGAAGACATCACCGTCAACGCCCCCGAGACCGCCCGCCACATCATCCCGGTTACCGCAGCCGACAGCGTGCGTCTGCAGGTCTTCAATCGCGACGGCGAGCTGCTGCCGGAGTGGACGCAGCCCTTCTCCTTCGCGGTCTCACCGTCTTCGCGCCCACTCCTTGGCCCGGTGTCACTCACGGCAAATCTCGCCGCCGACTGCGGCTCGGTGAACCTACCTTGGCGCGTGAGCAAGCCCCAATCCGACTTCCTCACCAAGAAGCTGTCCACCGGGCCCAACCCAGCCGCTGAGACCGCCGCCTACTATCTGGCTATCGATCCCAATGGCGACCGGATCACCTTGGGGGGCTTTCGCACGGCTAATGGGTTCAACCCGCCGCCCGCCGGCGACATCTTGGGCCTGCAGGTCACCAACGACGACGCCGTGGCCTACTACAACAGCACCGCCGACCTGGGGTTCGGGCGGCAGATGCACATGAAGGTGACCCGCAACGCCGGCACGAACGCCGTCGAGCGTCTCGCCATGTACACCGTCAACTTCCGCGATGCGAATCGGTCTTTGGCGCATGACAGCCCGCTCAACGCCGTGGCCATGGAGTGGTCTGCCGACAGCCCGACGGGCACGCCCTATACGAAGTTCTTCGTGTACGACAAGTTCGGCGACCGCATCGATCGCGCCGATCTGGACGGCTTTGGCGACAAGTTCGTGCCCGGCCTGTGCAGCAACTGCCACGGCGGCAACTGGAACCCGACCGGCAACCCGCCCATCGGCAACCCCAACATTGGCGCACGCTTCCTACCCTTCGATCTGGACGGCTTGGACTACCCCGACTCCACCGTCACTCGACCCGATAACACCGTTGTTGCGCCCTTGCTCCGCAGCGATCAGGAAGAGAACTTCCGCAAGCTCAACGGCGTCATCCTGTCACTGGGCGCCACGACGCCGCAGTCCATGCGCGACCTGATCGAAGGGTGGTACCAGGCCGACGCAAGCGATCCGTTTGGGGTGGTGTTCAAGCCAAATGGATTCAACGCCGCCGACACCGACTGGATGCCGGCGGCATGGGCCAACAGCGCGCACCCCGACGCCCAGCGGGTCTATCGCGATGTGGTGACGATCTGCCGAGGGTGCCACCTGGCGCATGGCTATCCCAGCTTCGCGCCGCCGGTCGTGAACCAGGCCTCGAACTTCCCGGGCACCTATAATGTGTGCAATCTCGGAAACATGCCCCACGCCTGGGAGGCGTTCAAGAACTTCTGGCTGTCGCGAGACAACACCGGAATCTACCGCCGGAACACGCTGCGGGATGTGTATTCGATCATGGGGTGTGATCAGCCATAGCCCCCGGGCTGGGTGCGTCACTCGAAGGCGTGTCGCCGCCTGAAGAGCCCACGCCCTTGCGCGGCTTCTCTTGGGCATCGGGCCGCCCCCGCATGCATCGAAGACGGTCAAGCGCGCCTGGTCGTCGTGGGATGACAGCGGGATCTGATACTCGGCGAGTCGGTCTCGCGCGAAGGCATGTCAATCCAGCCCCGTCAGGTGCTGTCCTTCACCCTGACTACATCTTTCGTCTGATATAGCAGCGCCATGCAGTTCCGCCCCTGGCGAAGCGCGTCCTACACCAGCAAATCCATACATACACGTCACTACACCTAAGTAATATACCGACA
>JBNMOZ010000213.1:0-8915 GCA_051276005.1 Bradymonadia bacterium
AGTCGACGTGCACGTCTTTGTGCCCACCGGTGGCAAGATCGAGCGGTCCCGTCTGCCGGGCAACTACCCGGTCGTCTACCTCTGGCACGCCGGTACCCGGGTCAACATCACCTTCACCTCGAGCGGTGGGCTCTTCGCCAAGGCGTTGACTGCCCAGCCACCGACCCTCGTCGGCCAGCCGCTCAAGCGCTTCAAGAAGGCGCATGGCACCTACATCACGATGAGGAAGACCGAGCAGGGCCTCAATGTCGTGGGCGGCTTCGTGCGGGGCGCGCGCTGCGTCGCGAACGACTTGAGCGACGTCGAGGCCGAGATTGCGTTCGCGCTCTGCGCAGGAGTCCGCGCTGCACCGCCGGGCCCCTTGGGCGTCGGTCAATCCCACTTCGCGCGGGTGCCGGCGCGGGCGACCCTCGAACATCGGCCACGAATCACCAAGTTCGAGCTCGGCCAGGTTGTCGGCAAGGTGCTGCCGAAACCATGCCCGAGCGGGATCATGCTCAAAAAGAGGGATCCTGACACGGCGCTCACACTGCGCATGGCCTCGGACCGCAGCGCGGTCTGGGTGGGCAGGGCCTCACAGACCAATGACAGCGGCACTTACCGCACGCTGACCACGGTCTGGGCCACCCGCCAAGGGCATTGCTGTGTTGCGAGTATTCTGGAGCATGTTGATCCGCCGACCGAAGCCCAGGTCGACTATCTGGTGCGGATCTGCGGCGAGTGAGAGTGGGTCTCGGTCGGGGTCCTGGTGCTCGAAGATCGCTGTCAGCCGTTGGGGGGGCGCGGTCCGATGCGGACGGCCGTTGCGCGCAGGTGGTTCACGACGCGCCCGCCCACACTTACGTGATTCAAGTTCGCGGCCGAAGAGGCCAAGCGATCGGCCCCTTCAGGCTGTCTGTCAGCGGGTCGTGATGCGGAGCACGACGCCTCGATCGTGGTATTAGGCTGGGTCGGCCCAGCCGCATCACCCCCTTCGAGGCACATATGAAGCCCTTCGCGTTCTGCCCCCACTGCGCCACCGCGCGTGAGACCGTCGATCGCGGCGGCGCGCCCCGTCAGGGGTGCCCGGCGTGCTCTTTCGTGCATTGGGGCAACCCGACGCCCGTCGTCGCCGGGATCGTCGAGACCCCCGCCGGCGTGGTGTTGGTGCAGAACATCGGCTGGCCCAAGACCTGGTTCGGCTTGGTGACGGGGTTCCTCGAAGCCAAAGAGCGACCCGAGGACGGCGTCGTGCGCGAGGTGCAAGAGGAGCTGGGGCTGACCGCCCGCATCGAGTCGTTCGTCGGCTTCTATCCGTTTGCCCACATGAACCAGATCATCATGGCCTGGCACCTGACGGCCGAGGGCGACGTGGTGCTTCAGGCCGACGAGCTGCAGGACCACAAGATCGTGCCGGTGGACAAGCTGCGGCCTTGGCCCCAGGCGACGGGTGAGGCGGTCAAGGACTGGTTGGCGGGCCGCTGATCGGGCGCCTCAAACACCGAGCCAGCCCTACCGCAGCGCGCACCGCCCCTGCGCATCGCAGATGGCGCCTGATGCCCCCGCCGCGGTCTTGAGCACCCCGTCTTCAACGACCAGCCGCACCACCCGCGCGAGGCTGGGGCAGCACCGCGGATCGTCGGGCCCCATGCGCTTGACGTGTACCCGAATCTCACGGCCATCGGCCCGACTGCCCGCCAGCTCGACCCGATCGATCCCACCCTGCATGTCATGCACGGTCAACGCCCCAACCGCGGTCATCGGATCCACACCCGCCCAGACGGCCACGACGCCCTGCCAGTTGTTGCCGCCGTCATAGCCCTCGGCGTGAATCAACGCGACGACCTCGGGCCCCGGCCGCGCGTCGAGCTCAGCGCTGACGATGGGCCCCAGGCGAAGCACCGCCTGGCCGTCGATGGGATCCTTGGCGATGCCGTCTTTGAACTGCAGCACGCCATCCTCGAAGGGCACCATGGCGTTGAGCAGCCGGCGGCGGACGGCGCTGCTCGCGGGGGGCAGCGCCGCGCTCAGACGCCGTGGCGCTGGATCCAGCGGTCGCTTTGGCGCGACGCACAGCCCGCCTTCGCAGACCGTCGCGCCCTTGCACTGGGTGTCGAAGGCGCAGCCGCTCCAGGCACAGCGCCCATCTACGCAGGTCCGTGGCGCCTTGCACTGAGCGTTGGCGATGCACTGCGCGGCCGCGCCGCTGGCGAACAGCCCGAGCCCGGCCGTCAGCCCGAGCCCGGCTGTCAGCCCGGCGGCGATCGCTGCTGTTCGATGGGCTCGACGGCGACCACCTTCCACGCGGCATCCCTTCGGTCGATGGTGTAGATGGCAGTGTAGGTGTTGACGCGTTGATGCGCATGGCCCCAGTGGGTGACCGTGCCCGTGACCTGCCAATGGGCGCGCACCCGAAACGCTGCGCCCGGCGCCGGCAGCACCTCAAGCAGCTGCACGTCGACGCCCTCAGCTTGGGCGACCGCCCCACCCTGCTCGCGCATCACCAAGTCGGTATAGATGCGGGTGTACAGCCACTCGAGCAGCGGCCCGTCGACGGCCTCAGCCAGCGCGTCGTAGATGGCCGGCTCGCTCTCCTGATCGAACGCCCGATAGATGCGCGCGTGCAGTCCTTTGAAGATTGCCTGGGCCTCGGGGGCGTCCGGGGCCGCCTGGGTCGTCCACGGCAGCGCGACATCGATGGGCTTGAGCGTCCAGGTCGCGACCGCGCCGACGAGCATCAAAGCGAGGACCGCCAGGCGCTTGCCGCGCAGCATGACCAACACCAGCAGACCCACACAGAGGATGATCGCCGCGATCAACGGCACGCGAACCGTGGCCGCCTGGGCGGCGCGGGGCATCGGGACCGGCGGCGGCCCAACGGTCCTGGGCGCATGCCAGATGTGCTGTGGCTCGTCAGGGCTGAAGCTGAAGCGCTGCCATTTGCCGTCGTGCAGGAAGCTCACCGGCACCGTCGGCAGGCGCGGCTCACCGCGGGCGTCGGGGCTGGTCGTCGTATACGCCGCCTCTAGATCCCAGATCATGTCGATGCGCGCCGGCAACGTCGCCTTCGCGAAGGGATAGCCGAAGATCAACCGCGCGACGTTGGCGTCGCTGGCGTGCAGCGTGACGCCCTGCGCCGCGGCGCCCGACGACTCCAGCGCGTCATGCGGCAGCTTGATGAGCAGGGTCGTCGATCGCAGCTCTGGCTGAACGCGCACGCCGTCGATGCGCACCGGGTTGTGGGCCTTGAAGACCGAAAGCAGGCCGTCTCGCAACGCGATCTGCTCGTCATGGGTGGGGATGTCGTTGAACTGCGGCGCGTCGCCGAGCACCTGACCCATCACCCGTGCGGGCAGCACGACGCCGCAGAGCAACGCCTTGGCCCCGATCTTACAGGTGACCGCCAAGTCGGGCGCGGTGTAGTTGCGATGCGCGTGCGCTGATGCGCCGCACCCGATCGCGGCCCATCCAAAGGCCACCCAAGTGAGGATCCGCGAGATCAGTCGGCGTCCTTGGCGTCCACGCCGTCTTGGGCGTCGATACGCTGAATCTCATGGAAGATCGCAGCCTCGTCAGGGGTCCAAGTCGTCGAGATCGGGTGCGACTTCGGGGTGGTCAACAGCAGGCGCTTCTCGAGGGTCGACGGCAGACGCTTGAGCGCCGCAGAAGACGGCCACTCGGCCTCGCGGCAGTCGGCGCGCAGGCACGCGTCTCGACCCCGGAACGGACCCAGGCCAATGTCGAGCCCGGCGTTGCGCCGCGTGGTCAAGCTGATGTGCCAGTGGTGATGATGAAACCGGAACCAGCCGCGGCCGACATCTTCCTCTTCATAGGTGATCGCCCGAGTCCGCTGAACGCAGGCCGGGCCGTCTAAGAAGCCGGCGTCACAGAGCTGGTCGGTGGCGGAGTCGATGAGCGGTCCGACGCGACCGTCGACGCCGATGACCCGCACCTGCGGGCTGTGATGCATCAAGCCCAGGTACAAGGCGCTGCGCCAGGGATCGAGCGCGAAGGGCTCGCCGACGCAGTGATACTGCTCTTGACCGTCGATGTAATGCTCGCAGATCGGGCGCATCCAGTTGTTCTCGGTGCCGACCTGGTAGTAGCCCATGTCGAGGTCGAAGCCGTTGGTGTGCGTGCCCTCAGGGTGACCGGGGCGGCCAACGCTGACGCCTGGGATGCCGCCGTCCTCTTCGGAGCAGTCGCCGATACAGACCGGGCCGGCGTTGCCGAAGTTCCAGTTCTGAGAGAGGCACTCGGTCATCGCGCCCGCGTACTTGGAGAGCATGACCGCGTCGCGGCGCGCCCAACTGCGGTAGGGGTTCGCGACCGTCTCGCCGTTCGCCGGGTAGTCCCAATAGCCTTGGCCCTGGGCCGGCAAGAACAGCTCGATGCGACCGCAGTTTGCCTCGCCGCCCTCGCAGCGCCAGTCGGGGATGTTGTCGCAGGCCGGCACCGGGCCGCCGGGCGCGACGCCGATGTCGATCACGCAGCGACCGCTGTCGGCGCAAATCAAACCGTTTTCACAAGAGTTCGGCGTACACGGCGGGTCCTCGCAGACCTCGGCATCGGTGCAGATCATGCCGTCGGGGCAGCCGTCTTCGCTGCAACCTGGCATGCACGCGCCCGTGTCGGGGCGGCAGGCGTAGCCGTCACGGCAGTCGTCGACGCCGCGGCACAGGTCGAGGCAGACGGTGTCGCCGCCCTGCAGCTGGAAGCACTCTGAGCCGTCGGGGCAGGGCTCGGCGTCGCTGCATGCGAATTGGACGCAGTAGCCACCCGGGAAGCCCTGATCGGCGCCCACGCAGGCGCCGCCCTGGCAATCGCCGTTGGCCACGCAGGGCGCGCCCACTTCACCCTCGCCGGGCGGCGCAGGGGCCTCGCCCGGGTAGCAGGTGCTGTCGCCGTCGCAGACATAGCCTTCATTGCGGCGGCACTCGGCCGACGCCTCGCAGTTGAGCAGGCATGAGCGCTGGTCTTCGCCGAAGCTCCAGCAGCTGCCGCCTTCAGGGCAGTCGTCGTTCGCGCAGTCCTGGCTGCAATAGCCGTTGGGCAGGCCCAAGCACAGACCGCCATCGCATTCGCCGTCGGCCTCGCACGCGGTCCCCAGGGCGCCGGCCCGTGCGGGTGCGCCGCCCTGCCCGCCCGCGCCGCCGCCGGCGCCACCGGCGCCAGCGCCGCCTTGACCGCCAGCGCCGCCTTGGCCGCCAGCGCCGCCAGCGCCGCCTTCGCCCGCGCCGCCTTGGCCGCCCGCGCCGCCTTCGCCCGCGCCGCCTTGACCGCCCGCGCCGCCCTCGCCCGCGCCGCCCTGTCCGCCCTCGCCGGCGCCGCCTTGGCCACCCTGTCCACCTTCGGGCGGGGGCAGCGCATCTGCGATCGGAGCGTCGGGCACGATGACGATGCCACCGCCGCCAGCGCCCCCCGGATCAGCGCCATCGTCACAGCCGACCAGCGGGGTCAGGCAGAGCGCCACGAGCGGCAACAAGATCTTGATCTGCATACAGATACCTTCCTGAGGGCGGCCGGGCCCGCCCAGCGATGGCGGAGGATGCCGAAACACTGCGCAATTATCAAGGATGGGGTGGCTCAAGTACACTGCTGACAAGCGGTTCCGCGCGTTCTTGTTGACCCTCGTTCAGGCGCGCTCGGCTCGAAACCCGGGCTCGACACCGCCGAGCATGCGCTGCAGTTCGCGCTCGACTTCGACGCGCCCCCGGGTGACCGCCCAGTCATGCAGCCGGGGCAGACGCACCCGCGCGCGCTCGACCGCACCGATGACGGGCCGCGTCGCGTCGAAGACATGTCGCCACCGGCGATGGGGAATCTGCAGGTCGGCGGCGACACCCTCGACGTTAAGGCTCCACGACAGGCCGTCATGGACACGCAGGATGATCTGCGCGCCCAGCCGCTGGGGCCATGGCGCATCGGGCGCCAAAATCGAGTCGCGCAGCGCCGCCGCGAGCGCCAACGAGTCGGCGTCGGGTCCGGGCTGAATCAGATGCACCAGTTGCGAAAATTCATCGAGGCGCTCGGGCGACTCGAACTCGTCGAGGAGCGTCGGGCAGACGCCGCCCAGATGGCCGGCATAGCGCCACAGGTGCACCAGCCCGTCGGCCTCAGCGGCGCTCACCTGGAACCCAAGATGGCGGGCCCCGTTGATGATGAACGCAGAGAACTCGATGAGCGTACCCACCATGTCGGCCTGGTTGATGGGGACGCCCCACGCTTGCTCATCGAAGCCGCCAGACTGGCGGATCATGCGCCGCACCGCCGCGTGCATCAGACGCACCCGCACCGACATCTGCCAGCCTGCGTTGCCGGGTCGCAGCGCGTCGTCCTGGGTGACCGCGATGACATACCGCGACGTCTCGGCCAGGCGTCGACTGGCCTTGCGGGTGAGCTGTCCGGTGAATGCGAGCGGCTTGACGGCCGCGCCGCAGTGGTAGCTGTTGACGAGTGACCACGCGCCCAAGATGAGCATGCCCATGCGACCCAACCGCTGCTGCAGGCGCGCGCCGGGCAGCATGCGCTCAAAGTCGACCCAATCGGGCACGGCGCGCGCGTCGTCCAACACGGCATCGATCGCGCGATCGGCGCACGCACCGTCCCGCAACGCCTGTTCCAGCAGCGCGCGTCCATCGGGCTCGGCGATCCGCGCAGCCGCGGCATCAGCGAGCGGATCACCCACGGATTGCAGCGCGGCATACTCGTCTGCGAGGGCGCCGTACGCTTCGCGGGCAGCGGTTCGGTTCACATAGCGGTCGGCAAAACGGTTCATATCGGTATGTTAAACGGCCAGGCCGCGCCGACTCCAACTTCTGGTACCCTTCGCCACGACTTGAGGAGTCATCATTGAAGTTGTCGTCGAATCCTATCGCACCCTGGTTGTTCTTGTTGCTCGCCGCGTCTGGCCTGAGTGCTTGTGATGATGCGGGCGGTGAAGCCTTGCCGGAGCCTGAAGCCACCGAGCCCGAAGCGCCCGAGCCCGAAGCGCCCCAACCCGAGGTCGCGGTCGCAGACTGCACGCCAAGCGCGCAAGACTGGACCGAGATCTCGGCCCATCTGACGACGTTGTGTAGTGAATGCCACGGCGAGACGCCTCAATTTGGCGCGGCGACTACGCTGCTCGACTATTCGGCGTTGCTGGCCGGCGCCGAGGGTGAGCGGCTCGTAGATCAGCTGGCCGGCCGCCTTGGCGACGGCACCATGCCCCCCGCCGCGAAGCCGCAACCTGACTCGATGGTGCGCAAGATCGTCCTGGATTGGGCGACCTGTGAAGACACCGACATCATCATGCCCAACCCCGGCGGCATCGGCGCTGATCGCCCGATCCTTGACGCGCCCGACGATCCCCCTGCGGGCACCGACTTCTTCGATCTGCGCGCGCCGGACTTCGAGGTCGCGACCGACTGGGCCAACCGCTACCAGTGCTTCACCTTCGAGGTGCCGACCACCGAGACCCGGTTCATCAAGCGCATCGATACGCTCATCGGCGACGCCCGCGTTTTGCACCATACGATCCTGATCCCCGGCGGGGGGCGCGACGCGGGCGAGAACGGGCCTTGCGCCAGCGACAACCCGCTCAACCTGATCTACGGGTGGGCACCGGGCCAGGGCGCGCTGCACTTCGAAGAAGGCGGCATGCGCTTGGAGCCGGGCTCAAAGCTGACTGTCCAGATTCACTACAACAACGGCGCCCGGCATTCTGACGTGCGCGACAACAGCGGCGTGCGCATCTACCACGGCCCGGTCGAAGGGCCCGAGATCAGCATGCTGGCTTTCGGACCGCTCGACTTCGAGATCCCCGACGGCCAGATCAGCGAGATCACGGGCTACTGTCGCCTGCCCCAAGACACGCGGATCATCGCCAGCTTCCCCCATATGCACGAGGTGGGCGCCGGCTTTGAGCAGGTCGTCATTCGAAACGGCGCAGACGAAGCGGACGCGGCGTCGATCATCACGCTCGACGGCTGGAACTTCGACGCACAGTACATCTATGAGACCCCGGTGGACCTCGCGACGGGCGACCTGGTTCGGACCACATGCCGGTTCCGCAACGACACCGGGCAGATGGTCACCTCGGGCCCGAACACCGAAGACGAGATGTGCTTCAACTTCGCGTATGTCACGCCGCCGTTGCCGAACAATTACTGCAACTCAGGCGCACCCGCCGACCCAGTACCGCTGTATGAGCCCGGCGAATGCGCGCCCGACGACGCCGACGCGATCAGCGTCCCGCAGGTGAGCGCCCGGCTCGTGATCGGCCAGCCCGACACCCCCGAAGGCGGCGCACTGACCGACGGCACCTGGGTCTTGACCGGCGGGCGGCTGTTCTTGCCCTCGACCATGCTCGGTCCGATCACCGTCGACACCGAGAGCACCTCGATCACGGGCCAGGGCCTGCTGCGCCTCGATGGCGAGACGTTCATCCTGGATTCGCAGATTGCGCTGCACCTCGTGACAAGCCTGACCGACTTTGATGAGACCATCGCGATCTCGCTGGCCGCTGATTGGGCCAACGCCGATGCCGACGCGTCGCAGTTGGCGCTGACCCCAACATGCGGCGATGATTCGCTCGTCGATTCAGTGCGCTACACCGTCGATGGCCAGCGCCTGACGTTCCAGTTGGGCGTTGATATCGGCCCCGCAGTGCTCACTGTCGAGCTGGACTTCGATTCGGTCGAGTAGAGGTCGGGCGCGAGTCGGGCGACCGCTCGGGCCGCCCACTCGAACCGCCCGCTGCTAAGCCGAGGCAGGCGTCCGCTCGGGCGACTGTTGCGCGAAGAGATCCAGTTGGTCGGGGAAGAGATGAGAAAGAGACGGCGGCCGCTCGGGCTGCCTGCCTGCGGCGCGTCAGTTGCTCGCGCGGCGCTTGGGGTCGAACCGGCTCAGCCCGTAGACGACCGCGCCATCACTCAAAAAGAACACTCGGCCAT
>JBNMOZ010000214.1:0-8912 GCA_051276005.1 Bradymonadia bacterium
GTCACCCTGGGCGACGGCCAGGTCGACCTCGATCTGGGCTTCCTGCTGGGGTGGGCGACGGCGAAGGGCACGTTCCTGCGCCTCGACAGCATCTATCGGTTGCGGCTCGGCGGCGCGGGCGATCAAGTCGTCGGCTCGATGCGCATCGGTCAGCGGCTGGGTCGCACCCTGATGTTTTATCTGGGCTTCGATGGCGAATACACGGTCACCGAGGGCGACCTGATCGGGGTCAGCGTCGCGGCCACCGACCCGACCCTGCCGGCCGAAGAGTACGGCGGGCTCGACAACCTCGAATTGCGAGAGCTGCGCCTTGAGCGCGACTCGGTGTCGCTGCCGATCGGCCTGATCCTTCGGCTGACCGACACCGTCGAGATCAACACGAGCTGGTCGAAGATCTTCTGGGGGCGCAACACCGCGGCAGCGCATGTGTTCTCATTCGGGGTCGGGCTGCGCACCAACGTCAACAGCGACGGCTGAGCGCACGCGCCCCTCAGCGTCGATGTCGCTGCCCAGGCCCTGCAGCAGGGCGATGATGCCCGCGCGGTCGGGGTGCCGCGCCGCCGGCCGACCCCCAAGCCCGGCCCGAATCGGGACCACCTCACCCGCCATCGCCCCGTCCGCGCGCCAGACCCGCAGGATCATCGCCTCGTCTTCGCGCGTACAGGCACAATCAAACGCCAGATTGCCCAGGCCCCACGCGATGATCGCCGCGCCCCGTCGCTCAACGGGGCCCAGCGCATGGCTGCCATGCACCGCGACCACATCAGCGCCCGCGGCGAGCAGCGCGTCGACGGCATGCCGGGTCGAGCGGGCGGGCAGATAGCTGGGCGGCGCCAGCACATGCAGGGCAGCGATCCGGACGCCGGCGGGCGCCTTGAGATCAGATTGCATCTGCGCCAAATCGGCGGCCTCACCCACGACAACGCGAATCGACGTCGACCCGGTCTGCCAATGCGCCGGGCGACCGCGATCGGCGGCGCGCAGACCGGCCGATTCGATGCCCTCGACGCTCGCCCGCACGCCCCCGGCGCCCAAGTCGGCGCGATGATTGTTGGCCAAGCCGATGACGCCGACCCCCGCGGCACGCAGCAGCGTCGGGACGCGCGCGTCGTTGACCAGATGAGAGGCAGAGATGGCGCGCAGCGGCGCACCGATGGGCCCCTCAAGGTTGACGACGCCAACCCCCTCGATCGACGCCAGCGCTGCGAGACGCTCGGGCGTGGGCTGGCTCACCTGCACGTCGCCGCCGATCCAGACCGCGACCGGCGGCCGCGCGCTGCACCCGAGCGCGACGATACCCAGGGCCCAGCAGAGCAGGCGAGCGGCCGAGGCCCGGCAGGCGCGTTGACTTGTGCCCGTCGATCCCGCAGCGTTCCGCGACCCTCGCGAACCCTTCAGGAGAGCCCTGTGTCCGCGCCGCGCCGCTCCGGTCTGCATCCGTTCTCTCAGCGTGTCGCCCTCGTGTTCGGTGGCGGGCTCCTGGTCGTCTGCGCCGCGTTGATGATCTGGGTGCGCACCCGAGTCCCACCGCTGGTGGAGTTGACGGCGAAGGTACACGCCAGCTTCGCCCCCGTCGACGCCGCCCGTGCGCTGACGACCGGCGCCCGGGTGCCGCAGAGCACGGCCCTCGTCGTGCACGCCAGCAATGAGCTGTCGCGCAGCGTGCACACGGCCGCCTTCGCCCTCGACGCCCAAGGCAAGATCCACTGGTACGTGCCCGCCCACGGGGTCGGCCTGGCCGCGCGGGTGCCTGCCGATCAGGCCGAGCACACGCTGCTCGCCGCCGATCGCCGCCTGCCGATCGGGCCGACCCGCCTGGTGGTGGTGCATGCGCTGGCGCCGATCACGGCCGAGGCCATCGAGGCCCAGATCAAGCCCTGGTGGCAGGACGCCGAGAGCCTCCGCGGTGGCCTCCCACTGGGGTTGGGCGACGCCAGCAAATCGATCTGGATCGAGATCGTCGAGCAATGACCGCGCCCGTCGGGGGCTGTCCTGTATAGTCTCCGCCTTGATCGCCTTGTGAAGGAGACACCATGCGCGTCCTCGTGACCGGCGCCGCCGGGTTCATCGGATACAACGTCGCCGAACGACTGCTCGCCCGCGGCGATACCGTGGTGGGCCTCGACATCGTCAACGACTACTACGACGTCCGCCTCAAAGAGGCGCGCCTGGCTCGGCTGGCGCGACACCCCGGCTTCGAAATCCACCGGCTCGACCTCGGTGAGCCCGAGGTCGTGCAGGCCGCCCTGCGTGAGACTCGATTCGAGCGCGCGGTACATCTGGCAGCGCAGGCCGGCGTGCGCTACTCGCTGACCAACCCGTTCGCCTACGTGCGCTCGAACCTGCTGGGCCACGTCACCGTGCTCGAGTTGTGCCGCCATATGCCGGGCTTCGAGCATCTCGTCTATGCGTCGTCCAGCTCGGTCTACGGCGGCAACACCAAGATGCCCTTCGCGGTCAGCGATCGGGTCGACAAGCCCATCTCGCTCTATGCGGCCACCAAGAAGGCCGACGAGCTGATGAGCCACACCTATTCGCACCTCTACGACATGCCCACCACGGGCCTGCGCTTCTTCACGGTCTACGGACCCTGGGGCCGCCCCGACATGGCGATGTGGCTGTTCACCGAGGCGATCTTGGCTGGGCGCCCGATTCGGGTCTTCAACCACGGCAAGATGCAGCGTGACTTCACGTTCATCGACGACATCGTCAGCGGCGTCGTCGCGGCGCTCGACCATCCCCCGACCGGCCAGAGCAGCGACGGCACCAGCGGGCCCCCGGCCAAGATCTACAATATTGGCAACAACCGCACCGAGCAGCTGATGCATATGATCGGCCTGCTTGAGGGGGCCCTCGGGCGCAAAGCAGAGATGATCATGGAGCCCATGCAGCCGGGCGACGTCGCCGCCACGTCGGCCGACATCTCCGCGATTCAGGCCGACCTGGGCTACGCGCCGACCACGACGATCGAGCAGGGCATCCCAGCCTTCATCGACTGGTACACCGACTATCACGGGCTGTGATCACGGCGACGATCGCCCAGAGCCGCTCATCGCTCAGAGCCGCTCATCGCTCAGAACTACCCATAAGACGAGGCCGTTCACCGGGCAACACTAACAACGCCGGCTGCCAGTTTACACAATCACGCAGACGACTTACACCCGCCCCAGCCGCCTGGCCCTGTCAGCCCGCGACGCCCTCGATGGACACCACGCACCACCCGGTCTCATCGATCTCGGCGCGCACGTCGACGTCCCAAAGGCGCACCGCGTAGCTGCGCCGAGCGCCGTTGTGTCGGTGTCGAGCCGGGCGCGGATCCAACCTGAAACACTGCTCGATGACCGCTCGCAATTCAGGGCGCAGCGCGAGCGTCGACGCCGTCGCTGGATCAAAGCGCACTGGCATGTCAGGCAGCGCGCCGTCGGCCCACCCGGCGCTGGCGTCGGGGTGCGCGTCGGCATACGGCAGATAGGGCTTGAGGTCGAGCACCGGCGTGCCGTCGGCGACGTCCAGCCCGCGCACGCGCAAGCCGCCTTCGGTCACCTCTTCGATCCGCGCGACCGAGAGCCCGATGGGATTGGGGCGATACGGCGAGCGGGTCGCAAAGACCCCGATCTTCTCAGCGCCTCCCAAGCGGGGCGGCCGAACGCGGGCGCGCCCCGGCGCCTTGTTGCGATCAAAGATCCAGATGACCCAGACGTGGCTGAACCCAGCGAGGCCCTCAAGTCCAGGGCGCCAGACAGGTGCCAACTCGATGGTCGCCGGCGCATCGACCAAGCCAGCCTGGCGCGGCGTACCGAACAGGTCGATGTACGGGCTGCGGACGAGACCGATGGGCGCAAAAGTGACAAGGGACGGCTCAGACATGGCGCACGATCACCCACTGCCGCCGCGCCGTAAAGAGACCCGCACCACCGACCGCGGCGGATCCATCCGCCAGGCGAGCGGGGGCTCTATCGAATCAAGGCCATCAGGCTGATCAGGAGGGTGCCGATGCCGGTCAACATCAGCAGCGTCGTTCGCCGCTCTGACCGCGCCAAGCGCAGCATCGTCGGTGACATGCCAGCCGCCGCCGGTGCATACGCGGGGACCACCAACTCGCCGACCGACAGCTTGATGACAGCCCGCTGCGCGGCCGGCAGTTGCGAGGGGCCGGGAGCGAACAGCGCCGAGACCGACTGCGCCGACATAAACAGTTCGGCGATCGGCACCTCGCCGGCTGCAGGCGGCGCGCTCGACTCAACAACCGGGGCACGCGCCGACGATGACTCAACGCGGGCCGGGGGGCCCCCAAGCGCTGGGTTGCGTGCCCGCGGCGGATGACGCAGATCCACCGCGCCGGCCGGCACAGCGCGCGGTGCACGTCGATAGGCGCGCGGCTCTACAGACCGGCTGCCGGACGAGGGCGTATCGAGCAGCACGACCGGGTCGACGGCATACCGCACGTTGCCGGTCTGCAGATGCAGGACGGAGTCGATGAGCGGGTCGACGGGCATGGGCTCTTCGGCGAGAATCATTGGCGGCGGGATGCTGTCGCGGGTGGGCACGAGAGGCGGCGACGTCGGCACCGCGATTCGGGCCTTGAGGGCATCGCGCAGATGGGCGCCGTTGAAGGGGAGCGTCGGCAACTCGTCCAGATCGTCATCGGCCCGGCCGTTGGCGCTCTTGGGCGTATGGCTGGCGGCATGGCTGACCTGCGCGCGGCCTGCTCTCGCCGTCGGTTGTCCTCGGTGGGCTTCGCGCATGACCCCTCCTACGGTTACGCCTTACGATGCCAACCCCGATCAGATGATGTCAAAGATCGTTCACAGCCGTTACAACGCCACGGCAAACGAATACACCAACCGTAGATAATGCATGCTCAAAACAGATGAAGACTGGCCATCCTGCCGGCCCATTTCTTTTGCCTTGCCCCTCTAGGGGATCGCGATCAAACGAAGATCGAAGGACCCGTAAGGGGCACATACATCAGCGGTTTCGTCTGCAGATGCTGCGGCAGGGCAAGGCTGCGGCAGGGCAAGCCTGCGGCAGGGCAAGGCTGCGGCAGGGCAAGACGACGCCACGCCGACGCTGCCAACGACCTATACCTACAGATAATCTTCCATGGGCGGGCACGTACACATCAGGTTGCGATCGCCGTACGCGTTGTCGACCCGCGCGACCGGGGGCCAGTACTTGTGGGCGCGCACCCAGGGGGCGGGGAAGGCAGCCTGCTCGCGGGTGTAGGCATGCGACCACTCGTTCGCAAGCACGCGTGCGGCCGTATGCGGCGCATTCACCATCGGGTTGTCTGCCCGATCCATCGCCCCGGTGGCGATGGCCTCAATCTCGCCGCGGATGGCGATCATCGCGTCGCAGAACCGGTCGAGTTCGGACTGCTCTTCGCTCTCGGTGGGCTCGATCATCAGGGTGCCCGCGACCGGCCACGACATGGTCGGCGCGTGAAAGCCATAGTCCATCAGGCGCTTGGCGATGTCGTCGACGCCCACGCCCGCCGCGGCCTTGAAGCCGCGACAGTCGAGGATGAACTCATGGGCGCAGCGCCCGTTCTCGCCGGTGAACAGCACCGGATAATGCTCGCCGAGCCGCACCGCCATGTAGTTGGCGTTGAGGATCGCGACCTCGGTGGCCTGCGTCAGGCCGTCGGCGCCCATCATCGCGATGTACGCGTAGCTGATCGGCAAGATGCCCGGGCTGCCCCAAGGCGCGGCCGCGACGGGCCCCATGGCGGTCTCGCTGTCGCTCGACGAGATCACCGGATGCCCCGGCAGGAAGGGCCCCAGGTGCGCCGCGACGCCGATGGGCCCCATGCCGGGTCCGCCGCCGCCATGCGGGATGCAGAACGTCTTGTGCAGGTTGAGGTGCACCACGTCAGCGCCCAACTCGGCAGGCCGACACAACCCAACCTGGGCGTTCATGTTGGCGCCGTCCATGTACACCTGGCCGCCGTGCGTGTGCACGATGGCGCAGATGCGCTTGATCTCGGCCTCGAACACGCCATGCGTTGACGGGTAGGTGATCATCAAGGCCGCGAGCGCGTCTGCGTGCGCCGTCGCCTTGGCTTCGAGGTCGGCCAGGTCGACATCGCCGCGCTCGTCGCACTTCACGGCGACGACGCGCATGCCCGCCATCACCGCGCTCGCCGGGTTGGTGCCGTGCGCAGATGTCGGGATCAGACACACGTTGCGATCGGTGTCACCCTGGGCTCGGTGCCAGGCGCGAATGACGAGCAGACCCGCGAACTCGCCTTGGCTGCCCGCGTTGGGCTGCAGCGAGACCTCAGAGAAGCCGGTGATCTCGGCCAGCCAACCCTCAAGATCATTGAACAGGGCCTGGTAGCCCTGGGCCTGCTCGCGCGGCGCGAAGGGGTGCAAGCCCGCAAAGCCCGGCCAGCTGATCGGCATCATCTCGGCCGTCGCGTTGAGCTTCATCGTGCATGAGCCCAGGGGGATCATCGACGTCGTCAGCGACAGGTCTTTTTGCTGCAGGCGATTGAGGTAGCGCAGCATCGCGTGCTCGGAGCGGTAGGCGCTGAAGACCGGATGCGTCAAGTAGGCGCTCGTGCGGGTCAGCGTCTCGGGCCAAGCCACCATCACGTCGGCGCTCAAGGCCTCGGCGTCGAAGTCGGGGCGCTCGCCGCCGTTGAAGACCGCGAACAGGTCGTCGATCAGGTCGAAGTCGCAGGTCTCGTCGAGCGCCACACCGATGCGGCCATCGGTGTACCGGCGCAGGTTGATGTTGCGCCGAACCGCCAACGCATGGATCGCCTCGGCGTCGTCCGCCGCAAAGGTCAGGGTGTCGAAGAACTGGTCGGCGACGGTGTAGCCCAGGGTCGACAGGCCCGCCGCGAGGATGGCCGTCAATCCGCGCACCCGGGTCGCGATGCGGTGCAGCCCATCGGGCCCGTGATAGACGCCATACATGCCCGCGACGATGGCGAGGAGCACCTGCGCCGTGCAGATGTTGCTCGTCGCCCGGTCACGGCGAATGTGCTGCTCGCGGGTCTGCAGGGCCAGCCGATATGCCATCTGGCCATCGGCGTCTTTGGACACGCCGACGATGCGCCCGGGCAGCGTGCGCTTGAAGCGTTCAAGGCAGCTGATGAAGCCGGCGTGCGGCCCGCCATAGCCCAGCGGCACGCCGAAGCGCTGGCTGGATCCGACGGCGATGTCGGCGCCCAACTCACCGGGCGGGGTCAGCAGACACAGCGCCAGCAAGTCGGTCGCGACGACGGCGAGCGCGCCCGCGTCATGCGCCTTCGAGATGACCGCCGTGGGGTCGTCCATGCCGCCATGGGTGTCGGGGTACTGCAACAGCACGCCGAAGACGTCAGCGCCCACCTGCATCTGCGCGGGGGCCTCGACCTTGACCTGGATGCCCAACGGCTCGGCTCGCGTCTGCACGACCGCGATCGTCTGCGGGTGGCAGCCGGCGGCGACCAGGAAGGTCTGTCGCTTGCCGCGCGCGGCGGCGTAGCACATGGCCATGGCCTCGGCGGCTGCGGTCGATTCATCGAGCAGGCTCGCGTTGGCCAACGGCAAGCCGGTCAGGTCGGCGATCATCGTCTGGAAGTTGACGAGCGCCTCGAGCCGGCCCTGGGAGATCTCGGCCTGGTAGGGCGTGTACTGCGTGTACCAGCCCGGGTTCTCGAGCACGTTGCGCTGGATCACCGGCGGCGTGTGGGTGTCGTGGTAGCCCATGCCAATGAGCGAGTGGCACACCCGATTGCGGTCGGCCATCGCCTTGAGGCAGGTCAACGCGGCCTGCTCACCCAGCGCTTCGGGCAGCATCAGCGCGGTGTCGGTGCGAATGCCGCCCGGCACGGCCTGCGCGATCAGGTCGGCCACGCTGTCGACGCCGATCACCGCGAGCATCGCTGCGACCTGCGCAGCGTCGGGTCCGATATGACGACGCGCGAACGTATCGGTGGGCGCGAATGGGTTGATGGGCGCAAGCGAGTCGTTGGGCGCGAAGGGGCTCATAGGATTCTCCACGGCATAAAGTGGGGAGGGTACATTAATCTTGGGGCGAGGGAACTGCCTTCGGCTGAGCCTCGCCGCGGCGGTCGTTGGACGCCGTGTCGGGGCGCGCGAAGGTCTCGCAGACGCCGGCCGTGTCGACGGCGGTCAGCGCCCGCCGCGAGACGCCCACATCGAGCTCACTGACCATGACCGAGTCGGTGCCCGCCGCCGGATGACCGAAGCCCAGCAGGTGACCGACCTCGTGCAGCAGCACGCTTTGTAGATCGATCTGCGCACCCCGAGGACCGTCTCGGCGCTGGCTGAACGTGTAGTAGGCCGCGTTGACGGCGATGTCGGCGCCCAGCAGCTCACCGGTGTTGGCGTCGACGTGGGTGATGGTGACCGCGAGCGCCAGCGCCGACGTCTCGGGCACCCGATCCCAGACCGCGACGTCGTCGATGACGCCCGCCAAGTTGACGCCATCGTCGGCGAGCTCGAACGCCCGATCGAGGGGGGCGCCCTGGCGCACGCAGAGCGCGGCCTGACAGGGCTGCGCAGCGAGCGTCCAACTGCGGCTGACCCGCTCGAGCGCCTCGTCGAGGACCGCGTCGCCGATCGAGCCCGCCTGGGCGCGCTGAATCGTCAGGCAGTTGCGCTCGGCCTGCGGCCAGAAGCGCTCTTGCGTGCCCGTCGCGTCGTCCGTCGAGCGTACATATGGCGCGTCGGTCTGGCGCGGGCACGGGGCATCAACACAAGCTTTGGGGGTGCGCGTCGGGTCGTCACAGCCCGCCAGCGCGGCGAGCAGACCCAGGGTAATCAGACGCAGAAGGACGGTATGCATGCGGCACTCTCGCCAACGCCCGGCCCCTATTGCAAGACGACCGTGCACGGGGAAGACACTGGGGGAATACTGCGGGAAGACAGCGCGCGCAAAGCACCGGGCATGCCGCC
>JBNMOZ010000215.1:0-8902 GCA_051276005.1 Bradymonadia bacterium
ATCAACGCGATTCGAGCGTCGGCATGAGCGAATTGCAGCGGTCATCGTGAACCGCATTCATGATGCCATCGGACAGGCAGTCCATCCGTCCACAGTCCTCACAGAGGACGTGTGGGTCACTGTGCTGAGCGCTGTGTTGACCCGACTTGCAGAGAGCAACACATATCCTCATGCAAGCTGACCGCAAGAAGATGCAATACGCCCGATGGGCCACAGTCTGTCGCGTCTGCTTGACGGGTGCGGCGTGCAATTTCTGCGTTGCCGGTGTGGTATGCGGGCTGTGCGTGGCCAGCGCGATCATCGCGCTCGCCGGCAGCGCGTCTGCGCAACCAGCGCCGGATGCTGACGGCGCTCACGACAGCGATGCGTCGGTTGAAGTGGTTGGGACCCGCGCTGCGCGCACCCAGGCACGAGCGGCCAGTGACTTTCATGTGCCACGCGCCGTCTTGGACGCCGCGCCACGCCAAGAGGGCGCGGATGTGTTGCGCGTCGTGCCCGGTCTGTTTGTCGGGCGGGGCGAAGGGCCGGCGGTGGCTCAGAGCTTTATGTTGCGCGGCTTCGACGCTGAGCATGGGCAAGACATCGAGTTTCGCGTCGGCGGCTTGCCGATCAATCAGCCCGCCCATATCCACGGACAGGGCTACGCTGACCTGGGCTTCTTAATCGGCGAGGTCGTCAATACTTTGCGGGTGCGCGAGGGCGTGCACGACCCGCAGCAGGGCGACTTCGCCGTCGCGGGATCCATCGACATCGAACTGGGCGTCGCTGAGCGCGGCATCCGTCTGCAATCAAGCCTCGGCGCCTTCGACTCCACCCGTCAGCTCGCCGTCTGGGCGCCGGAAGATGCGCCCCCCGCCACCTTTGGCGCCGTGCAATACGCCCGCACCGCCGGATTTGGCGAGAACCGTGCCGGCCAGCAAGGCAGCGGTATCTTCCAGCGCCAATTCGGCATGGGCCGCACGACCGTGCGCGCCTTGGGCATTGTTCACGCGGCCCGCGCTGACATCGCCGGCGTGGTCGCCAAGCGCGATGTCGACTCGGGCGCCGTCTGCTTCACCTGCGTCTACCCCCACGCCACGGCCCGCGCCCAGAACGCGCTGGCGCAGAAGCTGTCACTGGGCGTCTTCGCGGAGCATCGCGGCGCGCACCATGCGAACAGCAGCCTCGGCGTCTGGCTGGATCGCAGCGTGTTTCGGGTGCAGCAGAACTACACCGGCTTCCTTGAGACGTCGCGCACGCTGGCCAATACGTCGGGGCGGGGCGATCTGATAGAGCAGCGCCAACAGAGCCTGTCGCTGGGCCTGACCGCGCGCCATCGCTCCGCCTGCTTCGACTTCGCGTCCTGGGCCCAGGCCACCTTCGAGGTGGGCGCCGACGCGCGCATCGACACTATCGATCAGGCCCAAGCGCTGCTCGACGGCGCAGTGCGCAACCAAACCTGGGATGAGCGGATCGATGCCTCGATTCAAGCCAGTGACATCGGGCTCTGGGCAGACATGGAGTGGGCGCTGTTCGACATCGTTCGCCTCAACCTGGGGCTGCGGGGCGATCTGCTCTCGTACGCGGTCGACGATCGATTGGGCAACTTCGCGCCCTTGTCGCGGCCCAAAGATGCCTTCATTTCTGGCTTTCGCCGCAGCGCGATGGGCTTGGCTTGGGGGCCGCGGGCGAGCCTGGAAGTGCGCCCGTTGTGGTGGTTGTCGGTCATCGCCAGTTACGGCGAGGGCTATCGCTCACCCCAGGCGCGGACCTTGGCAGACGGCGAGACAGCGCCGTTCACGTCGGTACGCTCAGCCGACCTGGGCCTGCGAATCGACCGGGGCGACGCGTTGCAGATTACGCTGAGCGGCTACGCGACGATGCTCAGCGATGACGTGGCCTTCGACGCCGCCGAGGGCAGCCTTGAGCGCATCGGCGCGACCCGCCGAGTGGGCGCCGTGCTGCATGTGCAAAGCCGTCCGACAGACGGGTTGGTCGGCGCGATCTCGGTCACAGTCGTCGACGCCACGCTGCAAGAGCCGCCGCCGCCCTCCGCAGACGAGCCCCAGCCGCCCTTCGTCCGCGGCCAGGCGCTGCCCTTCGTACCGCCGATCGTCGTCCGGGCCGATCTGGGCGCGCAGACTGCGCTGATCGACGACCTGGGCGCCCGGCGACTGACGGGCCGCCTTGGATTGGGTGGCTCCGTCCTCTCCGCGCGCCCCCTGCCCTACGGCGACTTTGCCGATCCCGTCGCGCTGCTCGACGCATCGGCAGGCCTGCAATGGGGCGCCCTTGCGCTGAGCCTGGAGGCCTTCAACGTGCTCGACACGCAGTATGCCGCGGTCGAACTCAACTTCCCGTCCGATTGGCAGCCTGACAGCGGCGTGCGCGCTCGAACGCCCGCCCGACATCGCGCCGCAGGCTCGCCCATGTCGTGGATGTTGACCTTCGCGGTGACGCCATGAAGCGACTCGCCTTGACCCTCTGCATCGCCGCGACGATGAGCGCCTGCGCCGACATTGGCCAGGACAGCGTCGCGGTGCCATTGCGCGTCGCCGGGACCGCCGTGCCCGCCGAGGGCATCCGCACGATCGACGGCGTCACCGTGCGCCTCAGCCGGGCCGATCTGGCCTTCGGGCCGCTGGTCCTTTGCGCAGGCGCCACCGCGGGAGACCTGTGCAACACCGCCCGCATGGAGTGGCTCGACACCGTCGTCGTAGACGCGCTTGACCCACAGCCAGTGGCGGTCGGCACGCTCGACGGCGTCAGCGGATCGGTCCGGTCGTGGATGTATGATCTGGGCATCAGCAGTCAGCTCACCCATGAGGCGCCTTTCGTGCTCTCGGCGGCCCAGGCCCTCGATGGCATGTCGGTCATCCTCGAAGGCGAGGTGAGCCTGAATGGGATCTCTCTCCCGCTGCGCGCCGCCCTGCCCATCGCCCAGACCGGAGACGCCGAGCGCGGCGTACCGGTGGTGCGCAAGAGCAGCAGTGATGTGTTCGCACATGATGTCACGGGCGCTGAGGTCAGTTTGACCGTGCGCTTCGACTCTGCCGCTTGGTTGCGCGGGCTCAAGCTTCGGCCCGCTGTCGAAGCGGTCTTGGCCTGCGCCAACTCTGACAGCACCGACTGTGTCGACGCCCTCACGTTCGAGACAAATTCAGTGCCCTTCCGGGCGTTGCGCGCCGCGTTGCTCGCTGGCGCGCGCCCCGAATTCGATTGGGACTCCCCCCAATAACCCCCGACCCCTGGAGTGTGTATGTCTCGCTCACGCGATATGAATCTCTTGCTCGCCGCCCTCACCTTGGCGCCCATCGCCGCCTGCGATGACGCGGATGAAACCAGCGCAGAGACGGGCGGCGTCAGCGTCCGCCTTGAGGCCGAAGATGTGATCATCGAAGGGCTCTCGGCCGGCGATGACACCGAAAACATCGCCGACGGCTGGTCGGTGAACTTCGAGAAGTACGTGGTCTCGATCGGCGATGTCGACGTCGCCCCCGCCAACGCGAGCAGCCCCGGCGCTGAAGCGGGCGAAATCTACGCCGTCGACCTCACTCAGATCTCCGCGGCTGGGCTTGAGCTGTGGCAGCTCAACGATCTGGCCGTCGGTCGGTGGACGATCGGCTACGCGACCCGCGGTGCGGCCGACGGTGCGACGCGGCATGAGACGGTCACTCAGGCCGACTTCGACACCATGGTGGCGCAGGACTGGACCTACTACATCGAAGGCGAAATGACCGCCCCGAGCGGCGAGTCCTGCCCGCCCGCGGCCCTGGCGACGCCGGGTGACGCGACCCCCACTGCGAACACCACGTCAGACGGCGATCCCTGCTATGCGGCGCCGTCGGTGCGCTTTGTGATCGGCGCCGCCGCCGAAACCAGCTTTGGTCCCTGCGAGATCGACGGCGTGTCAGGCTTCGCGGTCTCCTCCAATGCATCCCAGACCGTCGCGCTGACCATCCACGGGGACCATCTCTTCTTCAACGGCTTCCCCGAAGGCGACGAGGGCGGCATCACGCGTTTGGCCCAATGGCTGGCCGACTGCGACCTCGACCTCGACGGCACCGTGACGCAAGCCGAGCTCGAGGCCATCGCGCCATCCGATCTGGCCGTATTTGACGATCGCTACGTGCTCGGCGGATCGCCAATTACGCCCTTGACCAACATGTACGAATACGTGCGAGCGCAGCTCAAAACGCAGGGGCACTACCAAGGTGAGGGCGAGTGCCCGGTGGATGGCGTCGCGCATGAGCATGGCGATGACGACCATGATGGTCATGACGACCATGATGGTGATGACGACCATGATGGTGATGACGACCATGATGGTGATGATGACCATGATGGTCATGACGATCACGACGAATAGGCAACCGAGCAGCCCGCCTCAAAAGGGCGCGCTGCGCAGATCCGAAATTTAGCTCAACAGCAACCGCACCCGGCGGCAATGCCCGGGGCTCCGTTCTTGAGTTCCATGGGTTCGGCTGCACAAATCGCAACGATGCGCCCCGAGAAGTGCAAGGTTTGACCCGCGAAGGGATGATTGCGCGTCACGGTAATGCCCTGGGCACCCACCGCCTGTACCCAAAAGGGCAGCACACGGCCTCGCTTGGTTCGCATGGAGTGCTGCGCGCCGACTTCGGGCGTCGAACCAAACGCACGGATTGGCAGCACCTGGGTCGCATCGCGCCCTTTGGGGCCATAGCCCTCTGCCGGATCCACGGCGACCTCGAAGGTGTCGCCGACTGCCAGCCCAACCAGCGCGTCTTCGAGGCCCGGCACAATGTTGCGGTGCCCGTGCAAATAGCGCTTCGGCGTATCGGTGAAGAACTCTTCGAGTACTGTACCTGTGTCGTTCTTGAGGGTGTACTCACAGCTGACGATCAGGTCATTCGCGACGTGCATTGTGTCTCCTCCGTGGTGCGTCTCGTGAGCTCTGCCTTTATCCGGTCCCCCTTCCATCATGCAACCAACTTGCATTAATACAGAGGGCAGAGGTGCATCAATGCACCGTCCTTAAGGCTCTATGCGCATGGAGATCATGATGCGACCGACGATTGTTCTGGGGCTTTGCCTCGCGGGGCTCGGCTGTGATGACGCACAGCAGACTGCGACGCTCGACATGCGAACCGATCCCGCCGAGCCCGACGCGGCGGTGGGACCTGTCGACGCGGGTCCCTTGGATGCGGCGCCAGAGTTCGACGCGCGGGTTGGCCCACCGTCGCCACCTGAAGGCGCAGTGCTTCGATTGGCGGGCGGGTCGGCCTCTGGGTTTGTCGACGGGGTCGGCGCCGACGCGCGCTTCAATGGCGTGACCTGCATTGCGCTGTCGCCGGACGGTGCACGGCTCTACGCCAGCGATACCTTCAACGGTCTCGTGCGGGTGGTCGACCTGGACACCGGCGCGGTACGCACGCTTGCCGGCCGGCCGCTGGAGTTGGCGACGTTTGACGGCGCGCTCGACACAGCGCGCTTCAGCGGCCCAAGAGGCTGCGCGGCCACCGGTGACGCGGTGTATGTCGCCGATGGACCCGCGCTGCGGCGAATCGATCTTGTTGACGCGACGGTCAGCACGGTCGCAGGTCAGGCCGATGCGCGCGGGTTCGAAGATGGCGTCGGCTCGAACGCCCGGCTTGGATATCTCAATCACGACATCGCGGCGTCGGCCGATGGCTCAGTCTTATACTTGGCCGACCGGAGCAACGACGTCATTCGAACGTTCGACGTGGCGATGGGCCAAGTCACGACCGTGGTCGCAGGCGGCCTCAATGGACCGGGTGGTCTCGCCTGGGCAGGCGACGCGCTGTACGTCGCGGACACCTTCGACAACGAGTTGGTCCGGGTCGACCTCGCCGACTTCACGACGACGCGCGTCGCGGGCGGCTTCGATGCGCCCCAGGGTCTCGCCATCCACGGTGACACCGCGTGGCTCGGCGGCTTCGACGGCGCGCTGCACCGCGTCGACCTGACAACTGGCGCCGCCGAGGTCATCCTCGGCGTTGTCGGCGACGCCCGGTCGGTGAACGGCTCGCAAGCCGATGCGCGGCTGGGCGGCACCTTCGCTGCGCCGGTGCACGACCCGGCGCGCGGACGATTGTACTATGTCGATCTCAGCAGCGGCGGCATCCGCCAGATCGACACCGACAGCCTGACCGTGACGCCCCTCGTCGGCCCGGTGGACTCGGCGGGCGACCGCGATGGCCCCGATCCGCGCTTTGGAACGCTCTACGATGTGGTGCGAGATGGCGACGACTGGATTGTCAGCGATCCCCTCAACAACGCGGTTCGACGGATTGCCGCCGACGGGTCAGCAACGACAGTCTTCGGCGCATCCGGCGCGTCAGAGACGATCGATGGCCCAGTGGCCGACGCCCGTGCGATGGCACCCGTCGGATTGGCGCTCGCCGAGGGCCGACTCTTCGTTGCCGATTACGAAGCGAACGCAATCCGCCTGGTCGATGGCGGCCAGGTCACCACATTTGGACGCCCAGGAAACACCGGGGTCGAAGGCCCTTGGGGGCTGGGCACCGCGCCGGATGGGCGCGTCTTCATCACCGAAGTCGACCGCGGTGCGGTGCAGGTGATTCGCCCGGACGGCACGCTGGGTCGGGCCGCGGCGCCAGGAACCTTCGCGGCACCGATGGACGTGGCGGTCGATCCGCGCAGCGGCGTGGTCTACGTCGCCGACGCTGAGCGCGCTGCGATCTACCGGCTTGACGACGGTGAGGCGATATTGGTGGCGGGCTCGCCAGGTGAAACAGGCGTGCGGGACGGGCCGCTCGACGCAGCGCTGTTTGCGGGGCCCACCGGCCTTACGTTCGCACCTGACGGCGGCCTGCTCGTAGTAGACGGCGACAACCACCTGATCCGGCGCGTCGATCTCGACGCCGGTGTCGTCTCGCGTTGGCTGGGGCATCCAACCCGACACGGCGGGCGGGCGACAGGCACCACGCTGCCGTGGGCAGACGCGACGCTCGAGCAGCCCCGCGCGGTCGCTGTTCGCCCCGACGGGACGCTGGGTGTCGTCACCGAGTTTGGCCTGACCACTGCGACGCCTGCGCAATGAAGTGGTGCACCCGAATACTGACCGCGCTGACTTTGCTGGTCGCGGGCTGCGGTGACGACAATACCGTGCCTGACGTTGGGACCAGCCCTGACGACGCAGCCTTGTCCACCGACGCAGCCATGGATGCCAACTCTGACACGGGCGTCGTCGTTGATCCTCGGACCGACGCAGGCATCGCCGAGCCGCGCGCCCCGCAGACAGACTTCGCCGTCGAACTAGGCCTGGGACATCGCATGTTCAGCGCCCCGCGTCCGGGCGAGGTGGCGCCCCTGCAAAGGGGGTGTCAGGGCGCCCAACACGTCTGGATCAGTCTGCGCAGCGTAGATCTCATGCCCGGCGATCTGACGAACCACCTGCAGGCCATTCGAGTCCGAGATGGTGAGGTCGTCGTGCCCAGGCACACGCTGGTGCTGCCGTGGGATGCGGGCGCCACAGGTGCCGAGTTGATCGGCGTGACTCTGGTCGTCTTCGACCCCGTCGCGGTTATCGGCGAGCTGATCGACGTACACGTCGAGGTCGAGGCCGCGGGCGGTCGGGTGGGTCGAGCGGTCATCCGGGTGCGGGTGGAGTGGGGCCCTGACGCCTGCTGATGCCTGGCGGCATCGCCGATGACGGGTCAATCCGTCGCACCCGACTTGCTTATGCAAGCGGCTTGCGGCATTGATCAGCGCACCGAACTTGCAACCAACTTGCACCTTCATCTGCCCTGTCATCCATGGATTCGACATGCTGTACCTCACCAATCGCATTCGTAGCGCCACCTTCACGGCCTGCACGCTCATCGGCCTGACCCTGAGCGCATGCACCGACAATGACCCGCAAGACACGCCCGTCATCGAGTTGGAATGCGGCGCTCATGGGGCGTTGCATGGCGATCACTGCCATTGCGATCCGGGCTTCTCACTCACCGATGACGAGATGTCCTGCGTCACTCAGTTGGACCAAGGCGAGACCCTCGACATCGGCGCAGACATGGCCGAGATGCAGCCGGATGCGGGCGGCGACGCAAGGATCCCCGATATGGGGCACGGCAACGACATCCCCGCGCTGCAGTTCGCACCCGCTTCAACTCGAGCAATGACGGGCAACGGCGACGACGGTTCTCGGATTTGGTCGCTCGAAGCGATGGATGATGATGTGCGTATGAGGCTTGAAATCTACGAGGGTTTTGGCGGGCGGACGTCCCCTGGCGTCGTCGAGATGACCTCAGCCGAAGCAAGCTATGCAACGTGCGGCACCTGTCTGATTCTGCAGACCGGCTGCGTCGCCCATGGGGATCACTTTGACTGCGAGCGCACGTTCATGCCGCGCGTCACGGGTCAATTACGGCTGGACGCAATGGGGGCAAGCGCGGGCGACCGGTTCGCGGGCGAGTGCCTGTCTTTGCAATTCGAAGAGGTTGTGATCGATGCAAACTTTGAGACGCGATCCGTACCGAACGGCGCGGTGCTCCGACTCGATTCCTGGGCTTTCGATGCGCCCCTCGAAGGGCTCGGTGGGGCCGAAGAAGAGTGCAACGGCCACGGTCACCAGCACGGCGAGCAATGCCATTGCGATGCGGGCTACCGCCGCGACCCTGAGGACTCGAAGCAGTGCATTCCTGAGTAAGGCCTCGTCGACATAGCGTTGAGTCGCGGTGAGGTCGATCGGCACGTAGCACCCGAACGGTATCGACGCGCACTCATAGTTGCGGCTTGAGATGCCCTGCCTGCTTACTCCGGTTCAGCCGCACCCGGCAAGGCTGCAGCACCCGGTTGCAGCAACCGCACGATAGGTAATGTCGGCAACCACACGACAGGTAATGTCGGCTGCTCACCGAACCCATCGAGCGCATCACGCCTCAAGGCGTCGTCACGC
>JBNMOZ010000216.1:0-8901 GCA_051276005.1 Bradymonadia bacterium
CCCCATCTCGTCGAAGATGATCGCCGTCGACCAGACGCAAGCGCCCAGAAACAAGCTGAACAGAATCAGCAGCCCAATGATCTTACGAGGGTTGCGCGATCCGCGCGGCTTGGGTCGCGGCCCTTCTATCAGGGGCGCCACCGGCTCTGTGGGCGTCAGGGTCGTGAGCGGATCGAAGATGTGCTCGGCCATCGCCTCCGGCGCGCTGACCTGCGGCGGCTTCGTGGTCGGGCGCTTGGCCACCCTGGGCGTCCCCTGCGGTCCTTGGTGGCTCATGCGCTTGCGTGGCTTCTCAGAGATTCGTGCCGCCCGCGCCTCATCGTCTGGGGGCGCGATGGCGCCGGGCCGATTGCTCAGCGGCACGCCGCGTAAGGGCGCGACCGGCCTGCGCGCGGGGGCGTCCATGCGATCTTCGATCGACTTGATGGGACCGGCGGTCGGCTCGATGATCTGAGTCGGTCCTTTGGACGCGACCCCGTGAACCGGCTGCGAGATGTGCCCGAATGGCGCCGACTGCATCTCGATGACCCGAGCGGGCTCTTGCTCTTGGGGTGCCTCAGCGGCTGGCGGAGCGGTAGACGGCCGCCGCGACGACTCGCTGAGCCGCTCTGACTCCAGAAGGCCACCCCAAGCGGCGGCGGCGCTGTGAGAGGTGACCCGCGCATCGTCGGCCTTTGAAGCCGCGGCGCGAGTCTCGAGCAGTCGCCGGCTGCGTCGCCGCCGAACAATGCCCATCCCCTCTTCTTTCGAGTCGCTCATGCTCCGCCTTGCAGCGCGTGCTGGATCGACGCCGCCAGCTGCGTGCCAATCCCTTCGACCTGTTCTATCTCATCGGCGCTCGCCGCGCGCAGGCGCTTCATGCTGCCGAAGGCGCGCAACAGCACTCGGCGCCGGGCCGGACCAACACCGGGGATAGAATCGAGGTCACTGGTCAGGCGCTTCTTCTTTCGCAACTTACGATGGTACGTGATTGCGAAGCGATGCGCTTCATCTCGCAGATGCGTGAGCAGAAAGAACTCATCTGTATGGGGTTTGAGCACGAATGGCTCACGCAGCCCAGGCACGAAGACGCGCTCGGATGTGCGCAGCGTCGCGCCCTCGCCGTCTTGCTCTCCCGCGACCACCCGCGCCTTGGCCAAGCCAACGACGTCGACGCCCTGAACGTCGAGATCTTTCATCACCGCGACCGCGACGCCGAGCTGCCCCTTGCCCCCGTCAACCACGATGAGATCGGGCAGGTCTTCTTCTTCGAGGCCGCGCGACAGTCGGCGCATGAGCACCTCGCGCATCATCGCGTAGTCGTCGGTGCCTTCGACCGTGCGGATCTTGTAGTGCCGATAGCTCTTGCGATGCGGCATGCCGCCCTCAAAGACCACTTGCGAGGCGACGGCGTTCTCACCCTGAAAGATGGAAATGTCATAGCACTCAATGCGATACGGCAAGTTCGACAGCCGCAGCTTCTTCTTGAGCCGCACCAGCCCGCCATCGCGAACGGCATCGCTCTGGCGCGCCTGGAAGAACGCATGCTCGGCGTTGCGATCCGCCATCTCCATGATCTTTCGACCCGCGCCGCGCTGCGGCATGCGCAGCGCGACCTTGCGACCCCTCAGCTCCTCGAGGCGCTCGCTCAAGGCTTCGCTCTCGGTGGGCACTACGCTCGTCAGGACCTCGTCGGGCACCGGGTTGCCGCCGTGATAGAACAGGTTGAGCACGGTGCTGATCAGGTCCTCATCGGGCACGCCCTGCTGCTCGAAGACGAACGATCGCGAACCGATCATGCGACCGCGCCGAATGAACAGCACCGCCAACTGCAGAAACCCACCCTCGCGATAGACGCCCCAGACATCGCGGTCGATTTCGCGCATGTCGGCGACCTGCTGGTCTTCCAGGCTGCCGCGCACCGCCCGAATTTGGTCGCGGAACCGCGCCGCCAGCTCGTAGTCCATCTGCTCAGCCGCGCCCCACATGCGCTCCTCGAGGGTCTGCACCAGCTCGACGTTCTTGCCCTGTAAGAACAGCCCGACCAACTTGACCTGCTGGTGATACTGGGCGCGATCAACCGGGTGCACGCAGGGCGCCGGGCAGCGCTTGATCTGGTACTGCAAGCACGGGCGCGAGCGATTCTTGAACGACAAATCGTCGCAATTGCGCAGCTGAAAGTGCTTCTCGACCAGCTTGAGCGTCTGCCTGATCTTGCTCGCCGAGTGGTACGGCCCGTAGTAGCGCGCGTTGTCGCGGCGCGGGCGCCGCACCACGTCGATACGGGGCCAATCGACGTCCTCATCGATGCGCAAGTGCAGGAAGTTCTTGTCGTCTTTGAGCTCGACGTTGAAGCGCGGCTGATGGCGTTTGATCAGCTCGTTCTCGAGGATCAACGCCTCTTTGGCCGTGTTGGTGATGATGACTTCGATGGCGTCGAGGAACCGATCGAGGACCTGCACGAAAAAGCGCGTGTCGCTCGTGGCGCCAAAGTACTGCCCCACCCGCGTGCGCAGGTTGGTGGCCTTGCCGACGTAGATGATCTCGCCGTCGGCCGCCTTCATCAGGTAGCAGCCCGGATCGGGGGGGATGCGCTCGATGTCGGTCTGCGGATCAAACGGCATGCGTCAGCCTGACACGATGAATAAGGCCCATCAACCGAGGGCCAGCTGCAGCTTCTGCAAGCCCTTCACTTCGTCACGCAGCGCCGCCGCCTTCTCGAACTCCAACGCCTTGGCTGCCGCCAGCATCCGCGCCTTCACGTCGTCGATGCGCTGAGCGAGCATCTTGACGTCGTCGATGGTCTCAATGGCCGGCGCGCCCTCGCCCATGGCCTTCATGGCCATCTCAAGGTTGCCGATCTTCTTCGAGATGGTCGTCGGCGTGATGCCGTGCTCAAGGTTGTGAGCCGCCTGAATCGCGCGCCGCCGGTCGGTCTCGTCGATGGCCGCCTTCATCGAGCCGGTCATGCGATCGGCGTACAAAATGACCCGGCCCTCGGAGTTTCGAGCCGCGCGGCCGATGGTCTGCACCAGCGACGTCTGGTTGCGCAAGAAGCCCTCTTTATCGGCGTCGAGGATGCCCACCAGGCCCACTTCGGGCAGATCGAGCCCCTCGCGCAGCAGGTTGATACCCACCAAAACGTCGAACACGCCCAAACGCAGGTCGCGCAGAATCGCGGTGCGCTCGAGGGTGTCGATGTCGCTGTGCAGGTAGCGCACCTTGACGCCCAGCTCGCGGTAGTAGTCGGTCAGGTCCTCTGACATTCGCTTGGTCAGCGTCGTGACGAGCACGCGCATGCCGGCTTCAACGGTGGTGCGCACCTCTTCGAGCAGATCGTCGACCTGATCGCCCGCGGGCCGCACCTCGACCTCGGGGTCGAGCAGACCCGTGGGGCGAATCAACTGCTCGACGACCACGCCATGCGTCTTTGCGATCTCGTATTTGCCAGGTGTGGCAGACACATAGATGACCTGATTGAGGATATTCTCGAACTCTTCGAACTTGAGCGGGCGGTTGTCGCGCGCCGAAGGCAGGCGGAAGCCATAGTTGACCAGGGTGTCTTTGCGAGACCGGTCGCCTTTGTACATCGCGCCGACTTGCGAGACGCTGACGTGGCTCTCGTCGATGACGATCAGCCAGTCTTTGGGGAAGTAGTCGAGCAGGCAGGGCGGCGCGTGGCCCGGATCGCGACCGGTCATATAGCGGCTGTAGTTCTCGATGCCACTGCAGCGCCCCAACTCTTCGAGCTGCTCGAGATCGAAGCTGGTGCGCTGCTCGAGTCGCTGAGCCTCGAGCAGCAGGCCCCGCGACACGAAGTCCTTCACGGTGGCCTGCATCTCGTTGCGAATCGACGCCATCGCGCCCTTGAGGTTGCGCGGCCCGACCACGTAATGGCTGCCCGGATAGATCGTGGCCCGGTCGACCGAGCGCAACACCTTGCCGCGCATGGGATCGACCTCGTGGATCGCCTCGACCTCGTCGCCGAAGAACTCCACCCGCACCGCGATGCTGTCCTCGTGGATCGGGAAGATCTCGAGCACATCGCCGCGCACGCGGAAGGTGCCGCGGTGAAAGTCGATGTCGTTGCGGGCGTATTGAATCTCGACCAGCTTGGCCATCGCCGCGTCGCGATCGACCTCTTCGCCCACCACGAAGGTCGCCATCATGTCGTAGTACGCCTCGGCGCTGCCCAGGCCATAGATGCACGACACCGACGCCACGATGATCACGTCGCGGCGCTCAAGGAGTGATCGCGTCGCCGAGTGGCGCATGCGATCGATCTCCTCGTTGATGTTGGAGTCCTTCTCGATGAACGTGTCGCTGGACGGCACGTACGCTTCGGGCTGGTAGTAGTCGTAATAGCTGACGAAATACTCGACGGCGTTGTCGGGAAACAGCGTCTTGAACTCGGTGTAGAGTTGCGCCGCCAGCGTCTTGTTGTGCACCAACACCAGCGTGGGCCGCTGGGTGCGCTCGATGACATTCGCGATGGTGAAGGTCTTGCCTGAGCCGGTCACGCCGAGCAGCACCTGGTGGTGCTCGTCGCGATCAAGGCCGGCAACCAACGCCTCGATCGCGCCGGGCTGATCGCCCTGGGGCGTGTACTCGCTCTCGAGCCTGAAGGGGACCTCGGCTGACCGCCTCATCGTCTTCTCCTCGCTGTAGCCATCGAGGGGGCCGCGACCATCGCGGGGCCGCGTTCATTGGCAGTCCTCGACGAATCAGTCCTCGGCGGACGCTTCGACGGCGTCCTCGATCATCCAGTCAGTCGTGCCATTGGGGCGGTCCATCAGCACCACGCCCGCGGCCGACAACTCGTCGCGAACCACATCGGCCTGCGCCCAATCTCGATCGTCACGGGCCACGCGCCGCGCGCCAATGCGCTCAGCGACCCAGTCGAGATCGACGCCGCGCCGATGCGCCGCCTTGTCACGGTGACGCGTCAGATAGGCGTCGACGTCTTCGCCGAACACATTGAAGACCTTGTCGGCCTTCTTCAGCAATTTCATCATCCGGGCCGCGGCACGGGCCGCCGCGGGCTTCTTCTTCTGCTTGCCCGTCGCGATGGCTTCGTTCAGCGCCTTGAACAGCTCTGCGAGCGGCTCCATGGCCTTGACCGTGCTGAAGTCGTCATCCATCGCCGCTTCGAAGCGCGCTTCAAAGGTGCTGATGGTGTCGGCAAACGGCAGCGGGCCCTCGTGCATATCGTCAAACATCTGAACAAACGTTCGGGCCTTGCGCAAGGTCTCGTAGAAATAGGCCATGCGCGCCGCGGCCTGATCGAGCAGCGCGTCGCTGAAGTCGATCGGCAACCGATAGCTCGCCGCGCTGATCAGGAAGAAGCGCAGCGTCAACGGCTCGTATCGCTCGAACAAATCGGCCAGATCGAAGGCGTTGCCCAGCGACTTGCCCATCTTCTCTTTGTCGATGGTCACGAAGCCGTTGTGCATCCAATACTGCACGTTCCCCCGGCCATCCTCGCGCGGACCGCTGGCGCCCTCGGACTGCGCGATCTCGTTCTCATGGTGCGGGAAGATCAGGTCGCGACCGCCGCCATGAATGTCGAACACGTCGCCCAGGTGAGTGCAGCTCATGGCCGAGCACTCGATGTGCCAACCGGGCCGCCCCTCGCCCCACGGGCTCTCCCACTTGGGCTCGTTGGGCTTGGCGGCCTTCCACAGGGCGAAGTCCATCGGGTTGCGCTTCTTGGTGTTCACCTCGACGCGCGCCCCGGCGACCATTTCATCGAGCGGTCGCTTGCTCAGCTTGCCGTACGGCTTGAAGTTGTCGACCGCATAGTAGACGTCGCCGTCCACCGCATAGGCGAGGCCCTTCTTCTCGAGCGCCTGCACCATGGCGATGATCTCGGGGATCGTTGTGCTGACCCGCGGCTCTATCTGTGGGCGCGCGATGCCCAGAGCATCCATGTCTTCGTAGAACGCCTCGATGTTCTCCTGCGCCAAATCCATCGCGACCATCCCGCGCTCGTTGGCGCGCTTGATGATCTTGTCGTCGACGTCGGTGAAATTGCGCACGTAGAGCACGTCGTAACCGGTGTACTGCAGGTAACGATAGACAACGTCGAATGCCACATAGCACCGCGCGTGGCCCAAGTGGCAGCGCGCGTAGGGTGTGACCCCACACACGTACATCTTGACCTGATCGGGCGTAAGCGGCTCGAACGCGCGCTTCTCGCCTTGCATGGTGTCATGGATGACTAACGTCATTGACGTCCTCCAGTCCCGCGGGTCTCGCCCGCAGAGTCGCCGTCTCTAGAATCCCCGTCTTTGGTGACGGGCGCGACAGCATACTGATCCGCCGCGTTGGCGCAAACGGATCCCGTAACTGATACCGAACCGCCACAAGAAAGCCGTCTGAAAACGATGGGCCCACGCATCGGGGCCCAGCCACATCGGCGCACACACGCGCGCCCCCCCGGCATCAGGAATCTACGCCGTTGCTTCAACTGCAACGACGTGTGACACTTCCCGCGTTTCGCTCCAGCGCCGCTTTGGCGTGTTGTCCCAGGAGGCATGTCGAATGGAGTCTTGTCCGAGTTGCGGCAATGAATCTCCAATAACTTCGCTGCATTGCGTGCAATGCGGAGCGAAGTTGGTGTCGGCGGCGCAGAAGACCCAATTTGGCATGCCCGTGTTGCGCCCGTTGCCGCTCCCAATGGCGCAGGCCGACGACGTCGCGTCGACTGACGACGCCTCTGACGGCCAGACCACCGAAGAGTTCGAACCTCGGGATCTGGCTCGGTTGGCCATGGCCACGCGCAAGACGCCCGGCAGCGCTTTGTCAGGATTGGGCGGGCTGAAGTCTGGCCGACGCCCGGGAAGCCTGCTGCAGGGCCTGCCGAAGTTCCGAGGCGTCGGTCAATCGCCCCTGACCAGCGGCGAGTTCAATCTCGGCTCGATGGGCGGCGGCGGTCTCTCCGGTGGGCTGGGCAAAGGCAGCGGCCTCGGCGCGAGCAACCTGGGCAGCGGCGGCCTGGGCGGCGGCGGCCTGGGCGGCGGCGGCCTGGGCGGCGGCGGCCTGGGCAGCGGCAGCCTGGACAGCGGCAGCCTGGGCAGCGGCAGCCTCGACAAAGGCACACCGGGCAGCCCTCTCAACCCGGCGCCCGGCGCAAACGAAGCAGATGCTGTGCTGGGTTTGTACAACGCAGCCAAGCGGTCTTCACTGCCCCCTGAAGCCGCGCCAAAGTCATCTTTGTCGCCCGGCCAGGTACCCCCCTCAGTCGTGGTCGACGCCGACCTGATGAGCAGCACAACGCCGGTCGACGATACCACCAAAGCGGTTGATAAGACTGGTGACGTCGGTCCAGACGACGGCTCTTTGACCGTCGAAGAGCGACCCGTCGCGCACGTGCCTCACGAGGCAGGCCCACTCAGCGCCGTCTCAGCCGCATCGAGCGGGTCGGCTGTCGCCCCGCCAGCCACCACTGACGCGGCCTCTGTATCGGTCACCGACCCGCCCCTGCCGACTGCGATGCGCGGGTCTGAGCGGGCGCATCACCCCGGCAATCGCGGCGTCACCCATGCGCGGGTCGACGAAGGTGGCAGCAACTCCAAGTGGGTCGTCATTGGCGCGCTGGTCTTGGCCGCCGTCTGTGCCGCCGTCTGGTTCGCAACGCGATGATAGAATCCATCGGGCATCCATGCGCACGATCGCGTGTCGAGATGACCGAAATGGTGCTCCCGCCCGACACCAACTATCACGGCACTGTCTTTGGCGGACGCATCTTACAGTGGATCGACATCTGTGGTGCCATCGCCGCGCAACGACACGGTCAGTGCAAGGTCGTCACCGCGAGCATGGACGACATGCATTTTGTCGTGCCCATCAAGCTCGGCGATATCGTCGTCTTGCGCGCGTCGGTGAACTTCGTTCATCGCACCTCGATGGAGGTCGGCGTGCGCGTCGAGCGTGAGCACCCAACGAATGGCGAGCGCACCCACGCCGCCCGCGCCTATCTGACGTATGTCGCCCTCGACGACGACAATAAGCCGACGGCTATCGTACCGGTGGTTCCAGAAACCGACGAAGAGAGACGCCGCTTCCGCAACGCGATAACTCGACGCGAGTTCCGCCTCGCCCGGCGCAAGGCGCTCTTGTCGAGCATGGATTGAAGCGGTGGTGTTTCACGTGAAACACCTGCCTCTGGCTGCCGCGTCACGCCCCTGTGTCCGAGTCGTCCTGCCTTCGGGCGCACTCCGAGACGCAGATCTACCCGCATTTGAAGACGGAATGGCCCGCCTCATCACGGCGGGGTTCGACGTTCGCTTTGACCCGCTGCGCGCCAATGCGAGGTGGCGTGGCTACTACGCTGGAAGCGACGCAACACGGGCCGCAGAGTTCATCGCCGCCCTCAGCGAACCCGATGTCGACATTGTCTGGTGGGGCCGCGGTGGCTCTGGCTCCGCCCGCGTCTTGCCAGGCGTCCTCCATGCCGCACGCGGGCTGGCTCCGCGCATTGTGATTGGCTTTTCAGATGCGACCGCGCTTCTCAACGCCTTCGCAGTACAGCTCGGCTGGCTGACCTTTCACGGGCCGGCGATCACCTCGATTGCCCGGACCGACCTTGACCGACTGCGGGCTGTAGTGTGCGGAGAGATCCGCACAGCGCCACTCTTGAACAGCGAAGACATCGGTGATGCCTCGCAGGCTCCGCCCGCTGCGCTCGAAGGCTGCGTCTTCGGTGGCAACCTGAGCGTGTTGACCACGTTGCTGGGCACCCCATCGCAACCGCCATCATCCCGCACCATCTGGCTGCTCGAAGACGTCAACGAGCCGTCGTACCGCATCGATCGGTCGCTGCGACATCTCAAAGACGCCGGCGGAACGCTCGGCGCGGTCGGGGCCTGGTGCGGGCCGCTCCACGCGAGCTTGGACGCTCGTATCGTGCCCGCCGACGCC